>JBFMDZ010000053.1 GCA_040753555.1 bacterium | reverse complement strand
AGGCAGCAGTTCATGAATTCTTTGAGAATTTTGGAAGTTATAAAGGAGAATTAGAGAGCTTACTTGTCAAAAAAATTTCAGATAATAGAGGTTGTTGACACTTGAAAACCAATTTTATTTGAGTATAGAAGGTAATTCTGGATAAAGGTAGCGAAATATAGAAATTTAAAATTTACAATAAACAATTCGTTTCTGGCTCTTTAATGAGGAAGCTCAACACATACGAATGAAGATGCTTATAGCAACAAAAAATCCTGATAAAATAAGGGAGATTAAGGAGATTATTGACTCCAATATTGAATTTGTTCTCCTTTCCTCTTTGCCTTTTGAGATAGATGTTATTGAGGATGGAAAGACAATAGAAGAAAATGCAATAAAGAAGGCGGTTGAATATGCTGCTTTTTCTTCAATGCTTACCCTCTCTGAGGACTCAGGCCTTGAAATAGATTATCTAAATGGTGCACCAGGTGTCTATTCCTCCAGATTTGGAGGCGATATAAGCTATGATGAAAAGAATAGGCTAATTATTAAGTTACTTGAGGGTGTTCCTTTTGAAAAAAGAAAAGCAAGGTTTAAGACTGTGGCCGCACTTGCATCTCCTTCTGGGTTTTTAAAGACAAGTGAGGGAATTGTTGAAGGATTTATTTCTTTTGAGCCAAAAGGGAATAATGGCTTTGGCTATGATCCCATATTCTTTTATCCAGAATTTAACAAAACATTTGGTGAGGTTGGTTTGGAAGAAAAGAATAAGGTAAGCCATCGGGCATCTGCAATAAGAAAAATAGAAAAAATCCTTTTTTTATTAAAACAGGAGGCCAAAGAAGATTATTAAAAATATAAGACCTATTGGAATGCCAATTTTTGCCCATTCCTTTAGATACGATAAGTTGCTTTTTGCAATTTTGCCATTGCTAAATGGTAATCATACAAAGATTGGTAATAATTTGTTTTTGCCTGGGTTAATAAAACCTGGGCATCCAATACATCCGTAGATGTGCAAATACCCTCTTTATATCGCTCCTTTTCCATCCTGAATGCTTCTTCAGCCTGGGATACCTGATTTTCTGCTACCTTTATTGTCTTTTCTGCCTCTTGTAAAGAAAGATAGGCAGATTTTACCTCTATAGCAATCCCATCCTTTAATATTTCCACATTATCCTTTATTTGTTCAAGGACTTCCTTTGCCTGGTCAATCTTTGCCTTTGTTGCCCCCCAATCCCAAAGTGTAATATTTACTAATATCCCCGCTACCCAGCTTCCTTCCCAATCCGTTTTATAACTTTGCCCCTTTTGATAGCTATAATTGCTAAAAAGTGCAATATTTGGATAATAATCAGCCTTTGCTATGGCAATATTTTCCTTGCCTATTTCCACTTCTTTCTTTACTGCCAGCAAATCATCCCTATTTTGATATGCGCTATTAAGGCAGGCTTTTAGCTCTATATCAAATGGTTCAATCTGAAAAACATCCACAATCTCCACGGGTGTATCCATATCCCTTCCCAATAGAGAATTAAAGGAGGCTTCTTGTAATTTCACAGCATTTTCCGACTTAATTACTCCTTGTTCTGCATTACTAAGGCTTACCTCTGCCTTTAATACATCTACTTTAGTTGTCATACCAGCATCATAAAAGCTCTTGACAACATTAAGATGTGCTTCAACCTGCTTAAGGGATTCTTTGCTAACCTCAAGCAATTTTTTTAGCTTAAGAAGGCTAAAGTAGGCGGTTTTTACCTTTAGCATTACATCAGCCCTGCAGGCATTATATTCATATTCAGAAACAGAGATGCTATCTCTTGCTATTTTATTGGCAGCCTTTATCTTACCGCCAGTAAATATGGGTTGCTGGAAGCTGGTTTTAATCTCATACATATCCTCATCTCCAATCTTCATACTACCCATAGTTGGTGCCTCATCAAGCCGTGTATAGCTTGAGTCAAGTTTTAATATAGGCAAACAACTTGCCCTTGCCTCTTTTAACCTTGCCTTTGCCTGTTCTATTCTTTTTTGGGATAATTGTAAGGATTTATTGTTTTTTAAGGCAATGCTAATGCTATTTTCTAAACTCAATATCTCCTGTGTTCCTCCTTTTCCTACAAAAAGAAGGCAAATAAAGACAATCTGTAAAATTTTATGGCTATCCATTATCATTTATTTTTCTGTATGTGTTGAGCTTCCTCATTAAAGAGCCAGAAACGCTTTGTTTAATTTTCTTAAATTAACAAATCTACATCAAAATTTTAAAATTTCTCTTTTATTTTACAATTTGCAATCTAGCCTTTGCAATTACAATGTTTAGCTTTAATGGAACAAATGAAATCCGAAATTCGAAATCCGAAATCTTAAAACAAATTCAAATGACTAAAATTGAAAATTCAAAACAATATAATTTATTTGTTATGAGAATAAAGATTTGCCGTAAAGAAGCAAAAGAGAGTAAATATTGGTTGGAGTTGATAGATACAAACCATTCTGAAAACTCTAATGTTTAGAATTTTGAATTTAGATATTGTTTCGTGCTTCGTGCTTCGGATTTCGTGTTTTCTTTCATTTTAACTTCCTTTCTTCTTCTCGTCTACCTAAACACATACCAAATATTAGACAGAAAATGAGCTAACAGCCATATTCCTTAAAATTTTCTTGACAGGATATTTTATTTATGCTATTCTATAAATAGCCTAATTTATAATGCAGTAATATAAAATTGCCAATAGGTAGGATAATCTAAGGTTAGGTAAATATAGATAAGGAAAATTAGATGCCATCAATCTCAATGTTCTATGGAATCATTATCTATATATTTCAAAGATAATAAACAGCATACAAAACCACATATTCATGTTAGGTATTAAAATGATGAAGTAATTATTGCTATTCCTGAGGGTGAAGTTTTAGATGGAAGTATTCCAAATTCTAAAATGAAACTTCTCCAGGCATGGATTGAGTTGCATAAAGATGAGCTTGTAGCAGATTGGGAGCTTGCTGTATCAGGTCAGCAGCCTTATAAAATTGATCCTTTGAGGTAACTTTTATGAATCCAAGAGTCACTAAAGTTATACCAACTAATGATTATAAGTTAATATTGGTTTTCACTAATGGAGAAGAGAAAATTTACGATTGCTCAGATTTACTAAATTTTGGTGTATTTAAAGAACTCCAAAATAGGAATTATTTCAACCAAGTAAAAATTCTACATGGTAGCGTTACTTGGCCCCATGAACAAGATATATGTCCTGATACACTTTATTTAGATTCAATAAAAATAAATGCCTAACGAATCGTTGTAGTCGGGGGATTGTGCCGTGATTGAAAGTTTTGTAGTATTTCAATGGGCAATCGTGCTTATAAAGTTTAGTGGCAATTCTCCCCGCCGCCGCTGAACTCTATCGTTAGGCAGTGAAAAACAAAAGGAGGAACATATGACATTACCTAAAATTATTACTATAACCGCTGACAATATTGATAGAGAGCACATTTGCTGTGCAATAGGTGATAAGAAGCATGAAAAGGGATTATCTGCAAAAAAGGATAAGAAAGAGACTAAAAGAGGGGTTTGTATTCAAAAAAGCCGATGTTAAAGGAAAATGGTAGCTTTGTGTGTCATAAAATGCTTACAGAGACTAGATTCAAAAATGTAATTGGATAAATACTTGCTGATATGATATAATGAAAGATAAAAGGAGGTGATTTAGGTGAAGAGGGGAAAAGTGTTACTTGCTGGTGTAGTAGTAGGTATTTTAGGTAGTATCTGGGGCTGGTTAACCTGTGGCTGGCTTTTTAATTGGGTCTATACCCTTGAGCCAACAAATGTATGGAAAGGTCCGGAAGCAATGACACCTGGATTTATGGCCTTGGCAAATCTGCTGGGTATACTTTTTGCTATCCTTATGGCATTAGTTTACGCCTTGCTATATAAAGGCATCCCAGGAAAAGGTGTGCTTAAAGGACTCTGCTTTGGACTTTTTGTCTGGTTAGTCGGGACACTTCCAGGAAATGTTATGGCTGGGATGTGGTCAGTAATTAATCCAACAGTCATATGCTATTGGGTAATCAGTGGACTTGTTACTAACCTCTGGCAAGGATTGGTAATTGCCGCTATTTACGGAAAACCAAAAGAGTAAATTTTTGCGAGGACAATTGCAAAAGGAAGGTATTTGTCTAATAGCAGGATGTTATTTTCCAGTATTTTCTAATTTGTATTAAAATTTTTTTGACAGAATACTTTATTTATGCTACTCTATAAATAGCCTAACTTATAATGCAGTAATATAAAACTACCAATAGGCAGGATAATCTAAGGTTAGGTGGCAGCAAAAATTAACAGAGTGTTTTATAGCAAAATAGAAACAAAAAGGAGGTACATTGTGGGAAGAATACGGCGGATGATTAAAATTGACGGACGGAAGTGTTGGACATTGTTCGACACGGGGGCTCGCAATACTTATGTAATCCCCACGGTTGCATCGGTCCTTACCACTTCGGAAATGCCTCACCCGATCCGAACTGCACTAGGTGGAGAAGTGAAAGAAACCAACAGAACAGCACTTCTTCAGGCAGAAGTAGAAGGACACCTAATCTCCACTCACGCGATGGTCATTGACCAGATTGGCGATGATGAAGATGGCAAGTCCATTGAGGTGCTTTTTGGAGCCCTGGCTATGCAACAGTGGGGAATTCGTCCTATTCCCGATGAAGAAAAACTGGATCTTTCTCACTATCCAGAAGAGTTTGTAGAGTTCTAATTCTCCAACGCTTCGCTCGGGCAGGTGAGATCTAAGGTTAAGAAACCCTATACTTCTAATAATGTATATTGAAATTGAGAGAGAAATTGATGGCCGATGGATTGCCGAAGTATCTGATTTACCGGGTGTAATGGTTTATGGGCAAACCTAACAAGAAGCAATTGCCAAAGTCAAAACATTGGCTTTGCGAGTTTTGGCTGATCGGCTTGAACATAGAGAGGAAATACCCGAACTTAAGAAAGTCTTTGCCCTATTTTTCCTTGCCTTAACCCAATTGGCTAAATATAATTTTTGTAAATGAAATTTATCCATCTCCATTGTCATTCTGAGTATAGCTTATTAGACGGAGCAATAAGGGTTGAAAGCCTTGTGAAAAAGGCAGAGAGCCTTTCAATGCCAGCTTTGGCTATAACAGACCATGGAAATATGTTTGGTGCTATAAAGTTTTACAAAACAGCTCTTGCCCATGGCATAAAGCCTATAATTGGATGCGAATTTTATGTTTGTAATAATATAAAAGAAAGGCAGAAGGAGACCCTTTCCCATATTACCCTCCTTGCAAAGAACAGGGATGGCTACAAAAACCTTATAAAGCTTGTAAGCATAAGCTATCTTACAGGATTTTACTATAAGCCAAGGATAGACGAAAGCCTTCTTAAGGAATACAGCAAGGGAATAATTGCCTTATCTGGTTGCACAAAGGGTATAATCCCAAGGCTTATATTAGATGGAAGAATTGATGAGGCAGAAAAAAAGGCAAATGAATACCTTAATATATTTGGCAGCAGAAATTTTTATCTTGAGCTTTTAAACCACAATATGCCTGAGGAAGAAATTATAAGAAAGGGTTTAATTGAGATAGGAAAAAGGCTCTCCATTGGTCTTGTTGCAACAAATGACATCCATTATTTAGAAAGGGCTGATTATCCTGCACATGATGTCCTTATCTGTATCCAGACAGGAAAAAAAATAAATGAAGAAAAAAGGCTAAAATTTCAAACTAGAGAGCTTTATTTTAAAACAGAGGATGAAATGAAGCAATTGTTTTCAGATTGTCCATCTTCCATAGAAAATACGCACTTAATAGTGGATGCCTGTAACCTTGAGCTTGAATTTGGAAACCTATATCTTCCACACTATGAAACAGGGGATGAAGAGCCAGATGAAGCTTTAAGAAGGTTATGTATGAATGGGTTAAAGGAGAGGTACGAAGATGATGAACAAGCAATGAAAAGGCTTGAATATGAGCTTTCCGTTATTTCAAAAATGAAATATGCAGGATATTTCCTTATTATTCACGACCTTATTCAATATGCACAAAAAGAGGGAATTCCCACAGGACCAGGAAGAGGCTCTGTTGCTGGCTCTATTGTTGCCTATTGCCTTGGGATTACAGATGTAGACCCTTTAAAATATAACCTTTTATTTGAAAGATTTTTAAATCCAAATAGGGTTAGTATGCCAGATATTGACATAGATTTTTGTTATAAAAGAAGGGATGAGATTCTTTCCTATGTAACAAAAAAATATGGCTCTGATAAAACAGCCCAGATAATTACCTTTGGAACAATGCTTGCAAGGCAGGTTTTGCGTGATACTGGAAGGGTTCTTGATTTCTCATACACTGATTGTGATAAGCTTGCCAAAATGCTTAATGAGGAGCTAGGTGTTACCCTACATGAGGCATTGGTTAAAATCCCAAGCTTCAAAGAGGAATATAAAGATGAAAAAAAAAAGGAGCTTATTGATATAGCAATTAGGCTTGAAGGTCTTACAAGGCATGCCTCAACCCATGCAGCAGGCATAGTTATTAGCTCTCTTCCCCTCACAGATATTGTTCCTCTATACAAAGACCCATCATCTGGAAGGATTGCAACACAATATTCAAAGGATGATATTGAGGCAATAGGTCTTCTTAAAATGGATTTTCTTGGGCTTGTTAATCTTACCGTAATCCATGATACAATAAAGCTAATAAAGGAAAAACGAGGTATTGAGATAAACATAAAGAAAATTCCCATTGATGATAAAAAGGCATATGAGCTTCTTTCAAATGGAGAATCCATTGGCTTATTTCAGCTTGAATCATCTGGAATGCAGGATTTATTAAAGAGGATAAAACCAACAAATTTTGAAGACCTAATAGCTCTCCTTGCTTTACATAGACCAGGGCCACTTAAATCTGGTATGGTTTATGATTTTATAGAGAGAAAGCATAAGAGAAAGAAAATAGAATATTCAACGCCTTTGTTAAAACCAATTCTTGCTCAAACATATGGCGTTATAGTTTATCAGGAGCAGGTTATGCAGATTGCAGAAACATTGGCAGGATTCTCTATGTCAGCCGCAGATGAGCTAAGAAGGGGAATGTCTAAAAAGCAAGAGGATAAGATGAGAAAGATGAGGGATGAATTTATAAAGGGGTGCATAAAACATAATCATTCAGAGCATCTTGCCTCAAGCATATACGACCTTATAGCAAGGTTTGCTGAATATGGCTTTAATAAATCACATTCTGCAGCGTATGCTTTGATTGCATACCAAACCTCCTATCTTAAGGCGAATTATCCTTTGGAGTTTATGTCCTCTCTGATTACAAATGAATTTAGTAATCAGGATAAGGTAGCTTCCTATATCAATGAGTGTAGAAGGATGGGGATTGCCATTCTTCCACCTGATATAAATAGTTCATATCCATATTTTGCTATTGAAGATGGAAATATAAGGTTTTCCCTTACAGCAATAAAGCATGTAGGAGAATTGGCTGCTTTATCAATTGTAAATGCAAGAAAGAAAGAGTCATTTTCCTCCCTCTCTGATTTTTGTAATAGGGTTGATACAAGGCTTGTAAATAAGAGGGTTCTTGAAAGCCTGATAAAGGCAGGTGCATTTGATTGTCTTGGTAAGCGAGCAAGCCTTATTCTTGCTTTAGATAAGGTTATTGAAACAAATGGGAAAAAAACAAACCAAATTTCTCTTTTTGAAGAAGAAGTAAAACCTGTAGATGTTCCCGAATGGGATGAAATGCAAAAGCTGGCTCTTGAAAAGGAGCTAACAGGCGTTTATATCTCAGGTCATCCTTTGGAAAGGTATAAAAATAGGCTTTTAGGATATGGAAGCATAACCTCCCTCTTTGATAAGGATGATGGTTGTTTTGTCTCAATAGCTGGAATGATACGGAAAGTAAAGAAGGCAAAAACAAAAAAAGGAGATGCAATGGCATTTATGGAGATAGAAGACCTAACAGGAGGAATTGAGGTTGTTTTGTTTCCCGAAGCTTACAAAATTTCTGAAAATAAGGTTGTAAAAGATACAATTGTTATTGTGGAGGGAAGGGTGGATAAAAAGACAGAACCAAAGGTTATAGCAGATAAGGTCTTATCCTTTGATGAAAGAAAGCCGACAATACACCTTCGCTTAAGCAATCTTTGTGAAGATATTCTCTATAAAATTAAAGAAATTACCTCCTCCTTTTCTGGTAATTGCCCATTTTATCTTCATTTTGGAAAAAATAAAGGAGAGAGGGTTTTATTGGCAGGAGAAAAGATTAAGCTTGATGAGGGGATGTTTGCAAATTTAGCTGAGGTTGTGGGAGGAGAAAATGTGTGGGTGGAATAAAGAATTTATGATTTTTGATGTCTTCTTAAGAAAAATCATTGTTTTATAGTAAAACTTAAGTTATAATTTTTGTAAATGTCAAATTACATTTTTGAAGAGGCGAGGAAATCAGCATTAAAACGGATTTTGTATTTACCTCATGCCATTAGATAAATGTTACGACCTGAGCGTATGATCTCAAAAGAGGAGATAGAAAAAGCAATCTTTGAGGGTGAAGTGATAGAGGATTATCCAGAAGACCCACGCGGACATAGCTGTTTGATATGTTGCTATGAGCCACCGGCTCGTCCCATTCATATAGTTTGTTCTCCAAAGGTAGAATATTTGGCAATAATAACAGCTTATATTCCTGACCCAACCAAATGGTCTTCTGATTTTAAACGGAGGTTATAGATATGGAATGTATGTATTGTAAGGGTAAGATGGTCAAATTGACAGCACCCTTTGATGTGAATCGTCAAGGTTATCACATCCTCTGGGATGCTCTGCCAGCATGGGTGTGTACTCAATGTGGAGAAGCCTATTTTGAAGGCGAAGAAGTTTCTCGTATCCAGAAAGCTATTTCTATTTTAGAGCGTGAGACCTTATTTTTACGATAAAGAGCATATCCATCTTGGCTTAGTGGTCATAACCTTTTTTCAATAAAGATTGATTAAAAATAAAAGGATGAATAATTTAACACAGAATACCATAAATAGAGAGGTATCCATTTCTGGTATAGGTCTACATACAGGAAAGGATATTACAGCTTTTCTTAAACCAGCCCCTCCTGATACAGGCATTGTTTTTATAATGGACAATGTAAGAATCCCTGCAAAGCTTATGTTTATCTCATCATCGTATAGGGAGATTTCCTTAAAAAAAGATGGGGTAGAGATTAGGACAATAGAGCATCTTCTTGCCTCCCTATCTTCATTTTCCATTACAAACCTATTTATAGAGCTTACAGGCTCTGAAATACCCATTATGGATGGAAGCTGTCTTCCATTTGTTGAGCTTATAAAGTCTGCAGGTATAAAAAAACAATCTGCAAGGGTAAAATGCCTCTCTTTTGCAGGTCCTGTTGAAATAAAGGAGGATGGAAGGTTTATCTCTATCCTTCCCTATGATGGGTTTAAGGTATCGTATACAATTTCCTTTGACCATCCTATTGTAAAGGAACAGTCATTAGAGATTGACATAGATAAAGATTCTTTTGTAAATGATATAGCACCAGCAAGAACATTTGGTTTCTTGGAGGAGGTTGATAACCTTCGCAAAGCAGGTCTTATAAAGGGTGGCTCTCTTGAAAATGCAATTGTTGTTTCCGATAATGAAATCATTAACAAGCCATTAAGGTATGAAGATGAATTTGTTCGGCATAAAATCCTTGATTTAATTGGCGATATTTCCCTTTTGGGCATTCCATTAAAGGGTCATATTATTGCCAATTGTTCAGGACATTCGCTAAATATAAAATTAGCAAGGAGGATAGATGAGATGATGAAAAATAAAGAGGTCATAGTGATAGGGGAAGGAGGGATGGATATAAAAGAAATCCTTGAGATAATTCCACATAGGTATCCATTTCTTCTTGTGGATAGAATCCTTGAGATAGAGCAAGCGAAAAGGGTTGTTGGGATAAAAAATGTAACAATGAATGAGGAATTTTTTCAGGGACATTTCCCAGGAAACCCTGTTATGCCAGGTGTTCTCATTATTGAGGCAATGGCTCAAACAGCCGGTGTTTTGCTCTTGTCAGAAGAAGAAAATAGGGGAAAGCTAGTATATCTTGCTGGGCTGGATAATGTTAGATTTAGAAAGCCTGTTATCCCTGGAGACCAGATAAGGTTTGAGATAATACCTGTAAAGATTAGAAAAAAGGTGGGAATAGTTGAGGGTAAGGCATATGTAGAGGGTGAGCTTGTTGCAGAAGCAACCCTCTTTTTTTCACTCGGGGGTTAAAATGGAAGATATTTTAAAGAAAGCAATTGATAGGGCAAATCTTCTTGGTTCAGGGTATTCAGATGCCAGGGTTGTAATTAGAAAGACGGAATCTATTACTGTAAAGGATGGATGTGTTTATCCCTCTTATAGTGAAGAAATGGGTTTGGGAATAAGGGTTTTAAAGGATGGTTGTTGGGGATTTGCATCGTCCTCCAGGATAGAGGAAGCTGAAAATACAGTAAAAAAGGCTATAGAGATTGCAAAAAGCACGAAGCTTTCTAAGGAAAAAGATATTTCTTTTGAAGGATATAAACCAATTATAGATAGATATGAAACGCCGTTTAAGATAGACCCATTTAGCATTAGTGTTGAAAATAAGGTGGGGCTTTTGCTTCAATCTGATAAGCTTATGGGAAAAAATCCTAAAATAAAGACAAAAGAGGGGTCAATTTCCTCTTTTTCTGAAGAAAAATTCTTTGCAAATACAGAGGGCTCTTTTATTTGCCAAAAGATTGTAAGTTGCGGAGGTGGGATAACCTGTAATGCTGTTAGCAATGGTGAGGTTCAAACACGCTCCTATCCAAACAATTTTGGTGGAGATTTTATAACAGGCGGATATGAGTTTATTGAAGAGATGGATTTTGTTTCAAATGCAGAAAGAATAGCAGATGAGGCAATAGAATTGCTTAAGGCAGAGAAATGCCCACATGGAAAGAAAACAATTATTTTAGACAAAGCCCAACTTGCCTTGCAGATTCACGAGTCCATTGGGCATCCAATAGAGCTTGATAGGGTTTTAGGAACAGAGGCAGCATACGCAGGAGGTAGCTTTTTAACAATTGATAAGATGAATAGCTTTAAATACGGCTCTCCTATTGTAAATGTCTTTGCAGATGCAACAATTCCAAAGGGATTAGGAACATTTGGCTATGATGATGAGGGAATTCCAGCACAGAGAATTCCAATTATAAAAAATGGAATTTTTGTTGGATATTTAACATCAAGGGAAACAGCATCTATTGTTGGACAAAGAAGTAATGGAACAATGAGGGCAGATGGATGGTGTAGAATTCCACTTATAAGGATGACCAATATAAACCTGGAGCCAGGCGAATGGAAATTAGAGGATTTGATAGCTGATACAGATGATGGCTTATTCTTTGAGACAAACAAATGCTGGAGCATTGATAATAAAAGGCTCAATTTCCAATTTGGATGTGAGGTAGCAAGGGAGATAAAGGGAGGAAAAATGGGAAGGATTTTTAAAAACCCTGTATATACGGGAATAACGCCTATCTTCTGGAATTCCTGCGATGCCATTTGTAATAAAGAAAATTGGCATATCTATGGCCTTCCAAATTGTGGCAAGGGACAACCGGGTCAGAGGATGTATGTAGGGCATGGGGTATCACCCACAAGATTTAGGAATATAGAGGTTTTATAAAAAATGCAAAATGCAAAAATCCTTTCTTTAGCTAAAAAGATATGGGTAAGTTTCAACTGAAAAGTCTTTGCCAAACCAAAGGATTTTGAGTATACTGATTGGGGTTAATTATGAATTATCTTAAGGCGGTATTTTGGGATTATCCTCAATTTACTGATGAAATTGTGCTAAAAGAACACCTTAATAAGGATAAGAAGTCTCAGTTATATCCCTGGATACTAAAAAGGTTCCTTGAATATGCTAGAGTAGTGGATACGCTGAGTTATTTTAAAATAGATGAGATAGCGGAAGAATTGTCTAAGTTAAGATTAACCCCCTATACTTACAAAAAATGGAAGAGGATTCTTGAGGTTTATGGAACATCTTATAGAACATAAAAAATACTATTCATCAGATGTAGAGAGGGAGATTTTACTTTCTCTTATTACCAATTCAAGCATAGAGAGCTCCTTTTTTCTCACCGGCGGCACAGCACTTTCTCTATTTTATCTGCAACATAGGTTATCCGATGACCTTGATTTCTTTACCATAGATTCCACCCAAAACCTTAGTGATATAGATTTCTGGATAAAGAGGATGTGGCTACAAGACTGTGTTAAGATTAAAGAAAGCCCCAATTTTCTCTCCTATCTTATCAAGGGAACAAAGGTTGATTTTGTTATTGATTTACTTTCAAACAAGGAAGATAGACCGATAATTTTATTTGAGAATAGACATCATCTTTTAGTAGATACCATCAACAATATTGTTTCCAATAAATTTTGTGCCATCGTAAGTAGAATAGAACCTAAAGACTTTATTGATTTCTATTTTATCAAAAAGGTGCTTTTACCAAAGATAGATATAGAAGATATATACAATAATGCCAAATTCCCATTTTCCGCTACCTTGCAATAGGAATTGAATTTCCAAAAAAAAAATCTAAAGTTTAACCCTCTTAAAAACCGATATATATAATAGATAGAATGATAGAAGATATTTCAGAAGACAAAAT
>JBFMDZ010000052.1 GCA_040753555.1 bacterium | reverse complement strand
CTCGTTTGTGGGTATAAGATTCTATCCCCTCCTTTCCTTCCGTTACCACTTCTAATGCCCTTCCTACATCTCCCTTACCTCTCGCATCAATATGTGCCTGTAACATAAGACGCATTATCTCATACATCCTTTGGACTTGACCTTGCTCTACTTCATGTAGAGCCATGTTTAATGTTTCCTCGTCAAACATCCATTCCTCCAAGCCCCTGAATTCCCTCCTTGCTCTGGAAAACAATTATGTTGTTTCCTGAAACCCTTGGCTCTTCTGGCCAAAGAGCAACCGCTGTATTCATTGCTAATTCCTCCTTTTTACCAAGATATTAGTCTTCTTACCTTATATCTTAAGCAAAAAAGGTCTTTTCTTTTAGCCTTATTTTTGGCAACACTTTAAGTAAAACACAGCAGTCCTCGTGTCGTTTAAGAATAGCCACACCCAAATGAAATGAGCTTTAAGGATAAAATAATGACCGCTATTAAATCCCTTTCTGTCTATAAACTTCGCTCTTTCCTTTCTATCCTAGGGGTTTTTATTGGTTGCTCTGCAATAACCATAATCTTTTCTTTAGGAAAAGGAAGCCATCTCAATATCCTCTATGAGATGGAAAGAATTGGAGCTTCTCTTCTTTGGGTAAATACAACGCAAGAAAGAGCAAGATTTAGAGGGTTTGATGAAAAAGACACCAATAATCTTAAAAAGCTCTCTTTAAAAATAAAAGATGCCTCTTTAGAAACAAGCCTTAATAATGTTCTAGCAAGGCATTATAAAAACGAAGAAAGATTTACGGTAATAGGCGTAGAACCTTCTTATCAACCGATCCTTCATCTTATATTGATAAAAGGAAGATTTGTTTCTTTGTATGAAGAAAAAGAAAAGAGTAGGGTTTGTGTTTTGGAAGATTCTAAAATGACCAGAAAAATGTTTGGTTTTTCCAACCCGATTGGGAAGGAAATTGAGGTATCCAAAGAAAGGTTTCGGGTTATTGGAATAGTTGAGCCAAAGAGGGGATTTGGAGAGTCTATTGAGGGAAAGGTCTATATCCCTTATTCTACATTTTTGCAGATAATTGCCCCTTTTCCTTCCAGATTGCTCTATGTTCAGGCTCTCTCTTCCTCTGATTTACAGAAAGCATCATTGCATATAAAAAGGATATTGGGGCTTAGATATAAAGGTATTTCTTTTGAGGTTCTAAGCCTAACAGAAACACTAAGGGCTACACAAAGATTGATTAGAATAGCCACCCTTGTTTTAGGTGGAATTGCGGGAATTTCTCTTTTGGTAAGTGGGGTTGGAATTGCAAATATCATGTTTACCTCTGTTATGGAAAGAAGATTTGAAATTGGCTTAAGAAAGGCTATCGGCGCTAAAATCTCCGATATTCTCCTTCAGTTTTTAACCGAGGCGGTAATTCTCTCTACAAGTGGTGGTTTTCTTGGGTGTCTATTTTAATTCTAGGTTGGATTATCGCTCCTTTTTTTGGGGTTCCTCATGCTCTATCTATTTTTGGAATGTGTATTGGGCTTTTTTGTTCTCTTGGTGTTGGAATTCTTTCGGGAATCTATCCAGCTTATCAAGCCTCAAAGCTAGCCCCCAATGGATGCTTTAAGGACAGGATAGCCTTATCTTTTAGTTTTTATATTTATTGGTAATCGGCATCCTTCTATCTTTACCAAATGCCTTTGGTGTAATCTTTATCCCTGGTGGAGACTGCCTCCTTTTATACTCACTCCTATCAATCAAATTTAAGACATATAATACAATCTCTTTATCAAAACCCAAAGAGGTAATTTCCTGTACATCTTTATCCTCTTCAACATAAGCCTTAAGTATTGGGTCTAATATTTCGTATTCTGGCAGGGTATCAGAATCCTTTTGATTGTATTTAAGCTCGGCTGTTGGCTCTTTTTTTAAAACCCTCTCTGGAATAACCTTCTCTTTAGAATTTCTATATTCACAAAGCTTATAGACAAGGGTTTTTGGAATGTCTTTTAAACAAGCAAATCCACCTGCCATATCTCCATAAAGGGTAGCATATCCTGTGCTTATCTCTGACTTATTCCCTGTTGTTAGAACAAGCCATCCAAATTTATTAGAAAAAGCCATCAGGATATTCCCCCTGATTCTTGCTTGAAGGTTTTCCTCTGTTATATTCGTTTTATATCCCTTAAAATGTGGCTTAAGTGTGGAGCAATAGAGGTCAAAGATAGAAGAAATTGGGACATTAATAATCTTTATTCCTAAATTGTCTACCAATTCCTTTGCATCCTCAAATGATTCTTTTGAGGAATATTCTGATGGCATAAAAACACCAATTACATTATCTTTTCCTAAAGCGTCAACAGCCAGGACGCAAACAAGAGAGGAATCGATCCCTCCACTTAAGCCAATTACTACCTTTTCAAAGCCATTTTTTTTGACATAGTCAGAAAGCCCCAATATCAAGGCTTGATAAATCTCAGGAATTGGTTCTAATGGTTTTATTTTTCTTTTTGGAATAGGTGGTTTTTTCTCTTCTCCTTCCCCAATATCCAGGTCAGCTATCAATAAATCCTCCTTAAATTGCTCTTTTCTTTCTGTTATTCTCCCTTTATCATCTAAAACCATACTGGCTCCATCAAAAACCAGCTCATCCTGTCCTCCCACAAGGTTTGCATAGGCAATAAAAATGGAGTTTTTCTTTGCCTGATATGATAAAATTTTCTCCCTCTCTTTAACCTTTCTCAAATGATATGGAGAGGCACTAATATTAAAAATGAGCTTTACACCCATTGAAGAAGCCTTTTTTACTAGCTTTTTATCCCAGATATCCTCGCATATATTTACAGAAAAGGAAATTCCAGAAAATTTAAAAATACAAAAATCAGAACCTTCCTTAAAATACCTCTTTTCATCAAATACACCGTAATTTGGCAAGAGCATCTTGTGGTAAATTTTTTTAATCCTTCCTTTATGGATTATAGCAGATGCATTGTATAAATTGCCTTCCTTTCTATCCACAAAGCCAACAATGGCTACAATATCTGATATTTCTTTGGCTAATTCATTTAAGCCTTTCAAATTATCAGAAACAAATTTTGGCTTTAAAAGAAGGTCTTCGGGCGGATAGCCAGTAATAGAAAGCTCAGGAAATGCGATTATATCTGTCTTAAGCTCCTTTGCCTTCTCAATATATTCCCTTATTTTACGGCAATTTCCTTCTATATCACCAACCGTAGTATTTATTTGACTAATTCCTATTCTTAACATCAAATTCACAGATTTTAATTGACTTTTAATGTTTTAGCTTGTTATACTAAATTTACTAAACGTGGGGTGGATATTTCGTATGTCCATCCCATTACTTTTTTATAAACTTAATCCGACTTTCTAATCGCGTAAAATCTCTAAAATTGCTTCCAGCAAACTGTCGAATTTCGCGAGCGGTTCTTAACCCACGCGCCAAAATAATTACTTCTTTGCCTTGTTCTTTTAAATGTTTTAAAACCGGCAGAAAATCGCCATCGCCAGAAAGAATAAGGAGTCTATCAAAATTATCCTTTTCTTTCATTATGTAAAATGCCATCTCAACATCACAATTTGCTTTTCTTCTGCTTGTTCCATCATCCTGTTCATAAAGTTTCACGGGTTTTAAATATAACTTATAACCAAATTCATTGAGCTTTAAATAAAAACGAACCCGCTGTAAATGGCAAGCAATCAAAGCGAGTTCCGCTTCGTTTAATTTGTTGGCTTTGTTCCTAATTAAATTAACTAGATATTTTTCAAGCTTCGCAATAGGCACAGTATGGTTATTTAGATAATCATATTTAAATTTGTGAATTTCAACACCACCAAAATAAAGAGCTTGTAAAATTTCGTATTTGTCTTTTAAATATTCCAATAACTTTTGATAATCTATTTTCCATCCCAAACTTTTCTCTCCACCGTAAAATAGATTTGATGCATCTATAAATGCATATGTTCTTTGTTTTTTATTGTTGGTCATAAATTTTCTTCCCAAAAACTAAATCCTTGTTCTTTAGCAAATTTCACAAATTATTATGATAATCTGTAATTCCAAAAGTGGTCAATAGAAAAGCTCTAAAAATACATCTACTATATTCTCTGATACCCTTTTTATTATCTCTCCATTTTTAAAGATAAGAAATTTTTCTCCTGCAACAAGTCCATAATCTGCTTTCTTTGCCTCACCTGGCCCATTTACAGAGCATCCCATAATCGCTATTTTCTTCCCAGAAAGCCCCTTAATATTAAATATTTTTTCCTCTATTTGTTTTGTAATTGAAGAAAGGTTCACCCTGCATCTTCCGCAGGTAGGACAGGAGATTATACGAGGCCCAAAAGACCTTAAATCTAGGGCTTGAAGGATTTGCTTGGCAACCCTTACCTCATCTATTGGCGAGCCTGTCAAGGAAACCCTTATGGTATCTCCCAAACCCTCAAACAAAAGAATACCACATCCAATGCTTGAAATAATTGAGCCAGAGAATAATGGCCCTGCCTCTGTTATCCCTATATGAAATGGGTATTTAACAAGCCCTGCCATTTCTCTATAAGATGATACGGTTTCATAAATATCCGCACCCTTTAGGGAAACAACAATATCATAAAATCCCTCATTCTCAAGGATTTTTATCTCACGCATAGCTGCATCAACAAGGCTTTCTCCTTCTGGAAGTGAGCCAGAATTTGCACCAACCCTAATGGGAATTCCAGCATCCTTTGCTTTTCTTACAATCTCTCTTATTTTCTCCTTATCTCTAATATTTCCCGGGTTAAGCCTTATCTTATCCGCTCCTTGCTCTATTGCAGAAAGAGCAATCTTGTAATTAAAATGGACATCTGCAATAATGGGAATTTCCGATTTTTCTTTTATCTTACCTAAAACATTACAAGAGGCAATATCGGGAAGGGCTATTCTTACAATCTCACAACCATAATCAGCAAGCTCTTTAATCTGCTCAATGGTTTTTTCTGTGTCTTCTGTGCCTGTCTTTGTCATTGATTGGATGGCAATGGGATTTTTCCCGCCAATTTTAATGTTTCCAATCCTCACTTCATTTGATTCTCTTCTCATTTTTAATTTTACATAACCTTACATCCATAAAATTTACTTTGACAAATATTTTTTATTATGGTACACTTATATTGCCTTGAGAAATCAAGGTCATCAACTGCCCGTTGAAAAAGACGGGCTTTTTATTTTATACGCTCAATATAGAATCTTAATTTCTTTAAATCAATATACTTATTACAACTGGCAATAAGCTCTTTTGAGATATGATACTTTGGGATACTACAAGAACATTTTTATTTTTCTCTCGCAATCTTCTTACCAAATAATCAAAATCGCTATCTCCGGAGAATAAAACAAGAGTATCATAACTACCTAATAATGAATAGGCATCCAAGGCTATTTCAACATCAAAATTTGCTTTACGTAAATCTCCTTTAAATTTATCGGCTTCAGTTATAACCTTAAGTGGTTTGGTTATCAGTTTATAACCCCTTCTTTTTAATAATGTAAAGAAATTATCTTGTCGTTCATCATCGTGACGAACACAATAATGGCGGATTCCTATCAAATTGGTATTATTGATAAAATACAAATATAACTTCTTATAATCTATCCACCATCCTAGATATTTTACTGAACTCTCAAAATTGGCTGCATCGATCAAAACTATAGTTTTACCTTTTGCAAATTTCTCAATCATTTTACATCCACCACTCAAACCTCTCTTCTTTGGCAAATTTTACGAATGCCTCGGCGTTTCGTCTAAATCATGATCTAAAATCCTGCGACCTTTTTCTAAAGAAAATCCCACCGCTAATTTTTAATCGATTTTTTCTCTAAAAAATTCTAATGTAGATTTTATAATAGTGCCATCAGATTTAGTCAAAATTGATTCGACTTTTCTAAAAATTTCGCCAGGGGCTTGGTCTTTTTTATCAATTCTAATTTCTCCTGTCTCCCCAAAAATAAGATGAACTTTTTCTCCTAAATTTTGTTTATCTCCAACCAATAAGTGTTGCTCATTACCATGCGTTCTTGATTCTACCCAAATATTTTCATTTTCAAGTCGGTTTGTAATTTTCTTCTCGGCTACATACTGCTCAAAAAATTGTATATATGGTCTTATCCAATTTTTGCCCCCCTCTATTGGAAAACCATCCTTATCTAACCATAGATTTCTTGGTTTTGATGAAAGTTTAAGTTTTCTATAGCGTAATGCCCACAGACTATCTCCTTTTAAATTTTTTTCCAAAAACTGTTCAATTTTTTCTTTAATTTCTATGAGTTTAGGAGAAAGAAGCAGATTTTCTTCAATTGCTTGCAGTTTTGATTTTATTAACTTAATAATCTCTTCTTCGCTCATTTTGTAATAACCAAAATTTTGGAAATTGTAACAATACCAAATCTTGACAACTTTTCCATTTCCTCCATTTTTTACGGATGCTCAACTTCAAACTGTGATTTGTAGATGATGGAATAAGTCATTTTTTTATCCATAAAATTTCTATTGACAAAATTTGATATTAAATAGTAATCTATATTTAGAATCTACAGGAAAAGGCATTTCTTAAGGTTTCGTCCTTTAAGCGGTGCTTTTTCATTTATACTCAAGTTTTTTCTTTCAAATATACCCTAAATTTTTGTAATCAAGTTTCCATCCAAGTGCTTGAATTCCAAGGTTTAAATTATTGCTGTCTATGTATGCGTAAATTTTCTCTTTCTTTGTTTTCATAAAGGCATTATTTCCAAAAACTAAATCCTTACCTTTTTCTTCAGAATTTCATAATTACATCTTCAATAGTTTATCAAACATCTGGATTTTTGTCATTGATTGGATGGCAACAGGATTTTCCCCACCAATTTTAATATTTCCAATCTTTACCTCAATGGATTTTCTTCTCATTTTCTTTAATTGTTTTGCATCTTGGGCATATTTTATGACAGACTGGGCAATATTGTTTTCCACAGCTAGGGCAAGATTTAAAGCACCTGCCACAAATAATGTGGCAATTATCATCGCATACATAATAGCCATCAGAAGGATTAAAGCAAGACTCGCAGGGCAATGGGTCAAATTGCTTAAATATAGGATTATAAGAAAATGGAAATACCCTTTCAGAAAGCCTTCTTTTTATGTTTATCCAGAATACAGGTGTTAAAATGTTTATGGTAATGGCAACCAAAGGTTCTATATGAATGCTTAAGCCATATTGGGAAATTAAATCAGAAACCTTTAGACCCCTCTCAGTCTCAATTATAGTTAATTTATTTTGTAGCTTTTCTACATCCTCTTGTTGGGCTTGCTTTCGCTCAATTGCCCTTTCTGCCTCTTTCTTAAGATTCTCATAATATTCATAGACCCTTTTAATATCCCTATTAAGCCTTCTTTCTAGGCTATTTCTAAAATCCTTAAGCCTTTCTGGAATAATATAAGTAGCGGCAGTCCACCCTCCCAAAAGCATCTTTACAAGACAATCTTCTGAGATTTGGGGCTCTTCTTCTTTCTCAAGGCTTCTTAAAAATCCACAATCTTCAATGACCATCGTAGAAAGGTTCATACAATTAAGCAAAAATGGCAATATTCCCTCATTTTTTTCATCTGATATAGCAATATATTTAAAAAAGGCTAATAAATAGGGAATATTTGAAACCTCTGTTTTTTCTAATCTAAAGGTTGCATTCCTAAGGTCTATTTTTTCATCCACTCCCTTTGCTATCTTTTCCAGATTGAAAGTAGATGAAGGAATAGATGCTCCTGCAAATCCTTTCTCTTTAAAAAGCCCCTTTATTGAGGCAAAAAAGCTAGACTCATAGGATGCATCTGTTATTCCTTCCCCTATTTTTTCAAAGGAAAAGCTTAATCTTGCATATTCTGGAATATTAAGGGTTTTAGAAAGTGGCTCTGGAAGAAGAACATCCAGAAATTCCCCATCTTTTTCTTCTACCTCTACACCTTTATAATGTAATATATCAGCTATAACACCAGGTAATGTGCGAGTCATATAAATTTAACTTATGACTAAACTTTGGCTTTCTTTGCAAACTTCTTTGAAAAACTTAAAACTAAAAGCGAAAAACTAAAAACCACAACTTAAAACTTAAAACTATCCTGAAAAAACTTAAAGGCCCTTTAGTTTTGAATTTTGAATTGTAGTTTTGCATTTTTAGTTTTAAATTTTAAGTTTTTTCATTCCCAAATTCTATTTTTTGCTCATAAGTTGAGTTACATCTCATAGTCTTGTCCAAATATCTCACTATCCAATGCCTTTGTTTTAAGGTATTCATTCTTTGCCTTTACTAGGTTGGTTCCTAGTTGCTCAAAGCCTTCTTTTAAGCCCTCCTGGCTACTGTTATTTAACCAAATCTCCATAATTATATCCTCAAACTCCCTATCCTCTCCCAAATGTCCAAGTATTGGCTCAATCTCTCCTACAACCATCTCAAACATATTTATCTTGCTATCAAGAATCTCAATAATATAGTCCTCAATGGTTTCTTTTGTAGAAAGGTTAAAAATAAAAACATCCCTTGTCTGGCCAATGCGATGAAGCCTTCCAATCCTCTGTTCTATCTTCATCGGATTCCAAGGAAGATCAAAATTTATTATTGTATTACAAAACTGGATATTTCTTCCCTCGCCACCCACTTCAGTAGAGACAAGAACAGGAACATCATCCTTAAATCCCTTAATTGCCATCTCTTTCTCAGAGAGGCTCATATCTCCCCTAAAAACAAAATGGGGTATTTCAGACCTTGTAAGCATATCTGCAATATAATCCAGGGTTTTTGTAAATTGGGTAAATATGACTTTTTTCTCGTTGGGATTTTTTAAGAGGATTTCCAAAAGGGCCTTTGGCTTGCTTATTTCAAAAAGGCCATCAATTGAGACAAGAATATCCTTTATACTATCTCTTTCTTCTATTTTAAGAAGCGTCTCCTTTAAGGCATAGGGGCTACTCCCTGCTTCCCTTAAAAGGAGGCTAAGGGTGTGCTTATTAAACTTATTCTTCCTTAAATATTTTTCAATCTCTGTATAAACCTTTCTTTCAAGCCCTGTAGGCTCAAGCCTCATTGTTGTAGCAAACCTTTTTGGAAGCTTTAGGTCTATGGCACTCCTTGTATTCCTTATCATTACCTCCCTTAAAAGCCTCCTTAATTTTTCTTTAT
Source organism: bacterium (assembly GCA_040753555.1). Taxonomy (NCBI): domain Bacteria; species bacterium. The sequence continues at coordinate 3,908 of JBFMDZ010000052.1, read as the reverse complement.
CTGCTCCTTCCTTCAGGCTTCCCTTTTTAAGATATTCCTTCTTAAACTGGCTTTCTGTTTTAAACTGTCCTGGCTTAAGAAGGGTGATTAGATTAAAAAGTTCAATCAGGTTATTCTGAACAGGTGTTGCTGTAAGGAGAAAGATGAACCTCTTTTTTATCTGATTAACCAGACCCCATGAGAGGGTTCTTCTATTTCTTAAATGATGAGCCTCATCAACAATCACCAAATCATAAAATTCTTCCATAATTGCTGACATATTTTTATTGCTCTTGGCAGTATTGATGGATGCAATGATAAACCTTTGCTTCCAAAACCCTACAGGGTCATTTGTAAAAGAAGGGTCATCTGTTGTTGAAAAAATAAGCCCAAATTTTGCCTCCATTTCTTCCTTCCATTGGGAAACAAGGGAGGCTGGGGTAAGGATAAGCACATTTTTTATCATACCCCTCAAGAGATATTCCTTTATGAGCATCCCTGCCTCTATGGTCTTTCCCAAACCAACCTCATCAGACAAAAGCACCCTTCCACTAAAATGTTTAAGCACCTTTCTTACAGCCTCAATCTGGTAGTAGTATTTATTGACATTTGGAATTACCTTTAGGCATAAAAGCTCATCAAAGCCCTTCTGTAATGTAAGGTTGACATAATCAAGTAACAATAGCGCCTCCTTTAAAGGAAGTTTATTTTGAAAAAATAGCCCATAATCAAAAGGCTTTATTTCCACAGGAATAGTGTATGAGGGGATGGAGAAAATAGGAATTGGCTCTGCTTTTGGTTTTGCTTTCTTTTGCTTTAAGGGTTTTTTGGTTTTTACAAAATGTGCTTTTCTTTCTTGGGCTATGTATCTTTGCAAATTCCCTTCCATATCTATGCGGTATTCCAGGTCTGACATTGCCATTTTAAGCTTTTTATCACCTGTTTTCTTTAACTGGGTCTTTTGAAGCTCTTTAGCCTTATACAAATATTCTTTTGCCTTATTTATATTTTCAAGCTCTAACTCTACCTCTGCCAGAAATAGATATTTTGTCCACCAATTGGTAAGATGGGCTAGCTTAATCAGCCATTGCTCACCAATATCAAATCTTTTCCACGAAAAAATACAGAAGTGTACAGCCTCTTCTAGTAGTTCAATATCCTTTGGGAATTTATGGAGTAGCCTTAAAAGATAGCCATATGCCTCCTCAAACTCCTTTTTTTCTAAAAAATTCTTAAAGGTGTCATAATAGTATTCTTCAATAGTTTTTTGGTTTGTCAATTCTTTAATAAATTTTACCACATTTTTGACTTTTAAGTTTATTTTCCTACAATATATTCCTTATCTAATTTATCTGAAAGGGAAGATAAGGAGCTTGGCTTTCCATTAAAGAAATTTGTAAGATTAGAAAATGCCTCTTTATTCTCAAAACCAGCAAGCTTTGCCGTGTTTATTGCATCCCAATACCTTTCTTGTGTCTCCATTTCAAGCCCAGAAGAATAAGCAATAAGCCCAAGGTTGTTATAAATATTAGAAAGAAAGGAGTAAAGTCCTTTTTCCTCTTTTGGCGATATTTTCTCCCTTAATCTCTCTTTGATGATGGATTCTGCACCTTTAAAACCCTCTTTTGCAGATTTAAAATTTTTAAGCCTGATATCAACAATGGCAATATTATAGAGGATTGTTTTGTCTTTAGGAAGGCTTTCAAATTCATTTCTTGCCTTTTTATAATTTCCTTTTATGTAATAGGAAATACCAAGGTTGTATGGTAGCTGGGTCGTAGTATACCCATTTTTCCTTGCGTCCTCATATCCATTAATACTTGTTGAATAGTCATTAAGGTTGTAGAATGCGCAATCTGCAAGGTTATAATGTGCCTTTCCAAAATATGGGTCTTTAAGAATAGCAGAAGAAAAGGCTGACAGGGCATCCATATATTTTCCCTTATCAACTAATATCTCTCCAAGCGTGTTATAAGCAGGAGGATAACCCTCATCCTTAAGAAGGCCATTAAGCTCTTTTTCTGCTTCTTCTTTTTTACCCTCCTTCACATAAGCTAAAGAAAGGAGGTATCTTGCCTCTATATTTTTTGGATATACCTTCAATATTTCTTCTAATGGTGGTTTTCCTATATTAAGCTTTCCTTTTTCTATAAAATAACCAGATGCCTTTACTACAATATCTGGATTGAGTGGGTTATTTTTTAAATGGTCAATTAAAAATCTGTGTAGGCTTATTAGCTTATCGTATTGCTTATCTTGAAAGTATAAAACTTGAAGGAATGATATAAGGGAAATATTAGAAGGCGATACTTTTAAGCCTTTCTCAAGAGAGGAGATTGCCTCTTTTATCTCTCCCTTTCTACTTAAGTATCTTGATAAAATAAGGTGTGCTGGAATGCTCCTTGGGTCTTTTAAAAGAATTTTCTCTGCACTTTTCTTTACCTTTTCCCATCCTTCTGTTTTTAAAGTAGAGGAAAGGATATAGTTATGCGTATTTTGATTGCTTGTGTCTATTTCGTAAGCCTTCCAAAATATAGAGCCTGCCTTCTTGTGTTCGTTTATAGAAAGATATGCCTCACCAACCTGATGATAAAAAGAAATCTTTTGATTTTTTAAGAAAATAAAACCTATCCATTTATTAAACCTTTGTTCTCCTTCTTTTGTTCTTTGTTTTTCTATATTAGAGATAGCATTTTTTAGCTCTTTATTGGGTAAGAAAAAAAGAAAGCCAAGTGCTCCAATTATTCCGATGATAACAAGTATAAAGAGGGGAATAAAAACAAATTTTTTATTTATCTTAATAGGTTTTTTGGGAAGTTTTACCTTTTTCTTTTTCTCTTCCTTAAGAAGGGCTTTCATTTCCTCCTGTTCCTTGCTTGGCTCTGCAATCGTTTTTCCCTCTAAAATTTTTTCTTCTTCTATAAACCTTTCTTCTGGTTCAATTGGTTCTTCCCTAACATCAAAGGAGGGTTCTTTGAATTCCTCCTTCACTGGATACTTTAGATTTTCATATTCGGGCTGAATGATTTCTTCTGGCTTTTCATAGATTCGGGATTCGGGTTTAGAGATTTGAAGTTCGGAAATTAGAGCTTGAGGCTCTGATATTTCAAGGGGTTTTTCTATTTCAGATTCAATCTCTACCTGTTCAACAGGCTCAAATTTAGGCTCTTCTTCTGGTGGCTTTTCTTCGGCTATTTCTTCTTCCTCTGGTGGCTCAATGGATGGGGTTTGTTCATAAGATTCTCCTTCGGGAATTACGGCTTGGGGTTCTTGGGGTTCAAAGAAAGGTGGTTCTTCTATTTTAGGCTCAGCAGTTTCTACTTGCTCAAAATCAAATTTAGGTTCTTCCTCCAATGGCTCTTCTTCGGATATTTCTTCTTCAGCTGTAGGCTCAATGGATGGCATTTCAAGCTCAATTTTTTCTTCTTCTATTGGCTTTTCTTCTTCCACAATTTCTAAAGGAGGCTCTTTAGGAATTTCTTCAAAACCCTCCTCTTCTTGTTTTTCAATCTCATAGAGGAGCTCGTCTATTTTCTCTGGCTCTTCAATTTGAACTTTGTGTTCTTCTTTTACTTCTTTAGATTCCTCTTCCTCTACCTTCTCTATATCCTCACCAAGAAGCTTCCTTATCTCAACCAAAACATCATCTGGCTCTTTCATTCATTTCCCTAGCGGCGGGCGGATTTGAACCACCGACCTTACGGATATGAGCCGTCTGCTCTAACCAGCTGAGCTACACCGCCATCTTTTTATTTAGTATAGCCCCTTGTTTTTCAAAAGTCAAGTTTTTAAGATTGAAACTAGAACTTCCCCAACTTTTTACAAATCTATATAAACAATAAGATAAAATGGATTATTGTTAAAATAAACTTAAGGCGTCCCTAAATATTTTGGAGGTGCTTTAAACAATATGAAGGTTAATAGATTTA
>JBFMDZ010000051.1 GCA_040753555.1 bacterium | reverse complement strand
TTGGCAAAATTTAAGAAACTAGATCTTTATCTCTTTAAAACTCTACAATGGAATGTTTTGATGGTATTTAACAAAAAAATCTACAAAGGAAAAAGAGGCTATCTTTCTGTGATGTGTTTTTAATATAATATATCCTGTTTAGAGGTAATTCTGGACAAAGGTAGCGAAATATAGGAATTTAAGATTACAGTTGAGCTTCATCCATACTTACTTAACAAAATTCTAAATGGCTTCGCTTTCCCTTCGTATTCCAAAATTCTAAACCTTTTATATTGTTTTGGATTTTGGTCATTTGAAATAGATACCCAATTTTTTAAATTCGCAATCTTTACTCCTCCTCTATTCCCAAGGTGATATCTACCTTTGTTCCCTCATTAACCGCAATTCCAAAAATTGGGCTTTGCTTTAAAACAACACCCTCTGTTCCTGGCTCTAATAGAACCTGCCCTAATACAAGATTATATTCTTTTAATGTAGAACTTGCAACATCAAGGGAAAGACCTAAAAGCTCTGGCATAAGGAGAGAGCCTTGTTTTTTTCCACATGATACAAGAAGATTAACCTTATCTCCCTCTCTTATTTCCTCCTTATCTCCTTTAAATCCTAAAACTATATCCTTTGGTTTGTCTGAATTTATATATGTAATATTTCCTAATGCAAGACCTTTTTCTGAAAGGATTATCTTGGCAGAGTAAAGGTCTTTTCCAATTAGCCTTGGAATGGAAACATTTGGCATCCCAAGGCTTATTACAACCCTTACCTTTTCTCCCTTTCTTATCTTTTCTCCTGACTCTGGTTTCTGACTAATTACATAATCCTTTGGGATTGTATTGTGATATGAGCTCTCTTCTACTATCCTTAATCTATTCTTCTCCAATATCCCCCTTGCTGAAATTATGTCCTTGCCTTGTAAATCAGGCACATCTACCCTACTTTCTTTTCTTTCCAATATAAAAAGGGTAATACTTGCAAAAACTATTACAACCAAAAGAAAGGAAAAAAAGAAAATAAGCCCTTTTATAATTTTCATAACCTAGGAATACTAAATTTAGGTTCAGCCTCGTTTCATAATTCCCAATTCCAATCTTTACTTATTTCCCACATCTTTTCAAATTCATCAGAAAAAAATTTAAATAAAAATAGATTACTGTCATATATTTCCATTGCTGGAGCACCACCTCCTTTCACATGCCTATAATAATTTGCTATCACCATTTTATCGTCGATTCTGACTATATAACAATAGATATTTGACCTATTAACCAATTTTATCTTGAAAAACTCCTTTGATTCATCATTTAGTTTATTCCATATATCTTTATATCTCTTCAATGTATCTTTGACAAGATTAGAAAGTATTCCTTCCTCTCCTTCCTCATCAGATTCTCTTTGTTTAGCAATCTCTGCATTTGGATCAAAGAGCAAAAATCTGAATTTACAATCTTTCTTTTTAAGCTTCTCCTCAAGAAGTTTGATGAATTCCTCACTGGCCCAATTTTGTCTAAGATTATTTCCCATTATGTCAATCTGCTTTGCATTTATAATAAGTCTTTTCCATTTCTCCCAATTTTCCATAAAAATATTCCTTCTTATTTGGTAGAACCTTTCCATACCCATTCTTTGTAAATCCCTAACTAAAGGACAAAGAAATTCCAGAAATTCTAAGATGGATTTTTTACCTATTGCAATTTCCCAAGTCATCCCTAGCAAACTACCTGTAGTTAAACTCATCCCAAGATTTAAAAGAATATTGACCAAAAAAGGAATTTCCTTAAGGAAAAGTCCAACTATACCTGCTATAAAAAGAAGAAAGAGCCCAAAAAGGAAACATATCCTCGTTGTAACAACAAATATCTTTTCTTTTTTCATTTTTTCACCCCCTGTCTTTTTAAATTTAAATTTATAAACCAAGAAATTATTGAAATCATTTTAGTGTCTAGGTGCTCCTACCTTTTTTCGTATATCTTCCATAATCTTATTTGCCATTTTATGAAGCTCTTTTTTCTTTGAAATTAGACTATTTTCATCAACTAGAGAATGTAGCTGGATATGGAAGCGTAAAGCATTAGAAGTGCCAGATGGACGAATGGTTAAGTGATTTAGCCTGTCAGAAGAAAAATAAAATCTTATTCCTTCATCTGGAAATGAGAAATCATAAGTTTTTGGGTATATATGGTCATATTTACCTGTGCGATAAATTGTTGCTGTTTTAACGCTTAAACCCCCGATTTCCAAATCACCTGCCAATGCAAATTGATAAAGCCCCAATGCCCTCCTTAGAATACCTTTTTTTATCTTGTCCCCTTCTATACCAGGATATTCTCCATCCAGAGGGTCTGGCTCATAATGGTTTACAAAAAGACCTATATCAGGGTCAAGGTATAGCTCTTTATCAATTAATTCAAATATATTTGTATTATTTTGTTTTGCCCATTCAGCAATCTCAGCAATAAGAATAGCTGCAAATGTTCCATCTTTATCACGAACATGTCCATTTACACCCAATGAAAATTCATCCACTGGAGGCCAACCAAGGATTGAAAAACCATTACTCTGTTCCATACAAGATAAGTTATAAAGTCGTTCGTGGTTAAACATATCTATTGTTTCATAAATAAAGGGATGACAATCCTCCTTCTCATTTTTTCTCCCTTCATATAGCCCCTCTACACTCTCCTTTAAAACCTCATTCCAGGTATCTCTTACTCCTGCAGCAAGTGCAGCAAACCCTACCCAACTCTTGATAACACCAAGCTTATGCTTAAGTGCAAGTTTAACAATAAGGTCTGATGTTGTATGGGATAGGACAATAAATGTCTTTTTTGGGTTTATTTTTCTGTCCATATTAAGCCTAAACCAAAGAATAAGTGCCCACATATCATCAGCAGGCATTAAGATATAATCTTTACCTCCATAAAGAAATTGCTGCTCTTTAGGAACCTTTACAACCACGCCACATCTATCAGCATCAGGGTCTGTCCCGATCAATATATCGGTTTCTTCCCAGGCTTTTGGATACTCCTCTTTAAATGCTAAAACAGCAACATCTGCAGCCCTTGGGTCTCCTGGATCTGGCTGTTGTTCTTTCCCGGGTTCGCTACTAAAGGAAGGAAATAATCCATCAAGTTCATCAAGACCATTTTTTGTAATCTTTAATACATTTTTAAATCCTGTTTCATTTAAAAGCCTGGGAACGGCAATCCTTCCTGCACCATGAAATGCACAATATGCAATTTTTGTGGATTTCTCTTTGTCTTCAAGGAGCAAAAAGGATTTTATATGTTCCCTATGTTCCTTGTGGATGTCTATCAACTCACATCCATAATATTCAAATCCGTTAATTTTTTCTGCTCCTCCTAAAAAGATAAGCCTTTCTTTTAGAGTATCCTTAATGGAAAGAAGGAAAATATCCTTTGGACTTACCTTATCAATAAATTCTATGAATAGCTCCATCCTTTCCTTTGGATCAAATTGTGAGCCATTAGCACAAGAAAGTTTATACCCATTATAACGGTAGTCATTATGACTGGCAGAGATCATAATGCCCATATGAGCCTTTATATCTTTATGGGGTATGGCAAAGGTAATTTCAGGATAAGGACAGGGGGAATCAAATAGATAGACTGTATATTCATAAGCAAGGAAAAGCTCAGCAATGAGCTTTGCAAAATCCCAACCTCTAATCCTGCTATCATAACCTATTACTATTTTGCTATACCCTTTCTTTAATCCAAACCTTGCAACACCTGCTGATGTAATTAAAAGAACCACATTATTCAAGGTATTTGGACCCTTAAGGATTTCTGCATCAATTCCATCTTCTTTGAGCTTTACAATAGATGCTTTATCATTTGCCATTAAGCCCCTTATCCCACCGGTTCCAAAATCCATCTTTTTTCTGAATGCATTAACAATGTCTTCCCATTTTTTATCCCTAATAGCATTTATTATTCCAGTTTTAAGATTTGGAGAAATTTCATCAATTCTTTTGCTTTTTAACCATTCGGTAAGATAGGGTAAGATATTTGCCTTTGCAGAATTATAAAGCCCTATATCTATCTTACCATTTTCAAGGCTTTTCTTTAGATATTCATCAATGCCTTTTTCTGCTTCAGAAATCAATTCATTAACATCCATTTTTTAACCATACCTTCCTTTGCATTTTTGATTCATTAAATATATATTTAAACATCTGATTCTGCTTATTGTCAAATGCGCAATTCCTTCTTTCCAATACAATTTGGGCTGTTTTTATAGCATTTTCTAAGGAGAAACAGCGACGAAGAGAATCATTTCCCCAAGCAAAGCTTGGAATTTCCTTTTCCATAATCAAGCTTCCCCCAAATAAATTGCAGGAGAAACCAATTACAACACCTGTGTTTAAGGTAATTCCAATTCCTATCTTTGTATGGTCTCCAATAAAACAACCAATCTTTATGCTTCCTGTTTTTACAATGTTTCCATTTTGTTTAACGCTAATTTCAGAATAATTGTTCTTAAGGTCAGAATTTGTTGCTAATGCTCCTAAATTTACCCATTCTCCAATATATGAATGACCAATAAAACCCTCATGATACTTGTTTGTATTTCCAATTATTATGCTATTTTCTATCTCTCCTCCTATTCTACATCCATTTCCAAATGAACACCCTCCTGTTATTTTGCCACCCACCAATTTACATTCATTTCCTATGAAGGCTGGACCTTTAAGGTATGTAAATGGCTTTATTTCAACCTCTTTTTCTATTATTACAGGACCTTCCCTGCTATCAATAACAGAAAAAGTATCGGCAGAAATATTGTTGTCTGCAAATATCTCCTTTCCATAAATAAAGGAGTCTCCTATATTGCCTTGCAATCCTTTATCCTTAAAATATTCATCAAAATCTGAAATTATCAATTCCTGGTTATAAATGATTAAATCCCAGATATATGAGAATGTTAGAATATCAATTTCAACCCTTTTTAGTCCATCTATTATTTTTTCAGAAAAACCTTGAGAAATCCTCTCCCTAAATTCTTTAGAAGATAAAACAATAGCGATGGGTATTCCATTTTTAGTATAAGCAATATTCTCATTGCTATTTTTAAGCTCTTTAATGAATTCTAAATCCTTTTTTAGAAACACACAGGCACCATTGATTAGAATAGCCCTATTAAATTGAGGAATTTCAGATGTATTGGCTATATGTGGTCTACAAATGGTAAATAATGGAAGGTCTTTAAAATGGTATTTTATCCTTTCAAGGTTTGTCTTTGAACCAGCAAGAATATCATAGATAGGCCGAGATAGCGAAATAGGATAAAATCTTGAATAATGTTTATCTTCAAATACAATAACACAATCTTCTGACATAAAAAAATTGCGGGGGCCGGATTTGAACCGACGACCTACAGGTTATGAGCCTGTCGAGCTACCGCTGCTCCACCCCGCGATATATTTTCCCTGCCGGGGGTCGGACTCGAACCGACACGGAAAAAACTTCCAGTGGATTTTAAGTCCACTGCGTCTGCCAATTCCGCCACCTCGGCTTTCTTAATTTATTATTTTATCAATCAAATCTATCTATGTCAAGGGATGTTTGTTTAAAAGCAGAAAATACCTTGCACATCGTAGCATTGAGAATGGATACCTAAACAAAAATGGTCTTATTGCTCTTTAAAACTCCTCCTTAAGCTGCCTCTTTAGCAACTCCCCACAAGCTATTTTTGGGTCTTTTCCCTCAAATATGACCTTATAAACCTCCCTTGTTATTGGCATATCTATATTTAATTTTTCTGAGTATTCATAAACAGCCTTTGTTGTCTTTATCCCCTCAATTGTCATATTTATCTTTCTTTCTGCATCTTCTTTTTTATAACCTTTTCCAATTAGCTCACCAAACCCCCTGTTTCTGCTATGCTTTGAGATGCAGGTTACAACAAGGTCTCCCATTCCAGATAGACCAAAGAATGTTTCTTTTAATCCACCCAGCAATATGCCAAATCTTACAATCTCTGCCATCCCCCTACAGAATAGAGCGGCTTTTGTATTATCTCCAAAACCCAAGCCATCAGAAATACCCGATGCAATTGCCATTATGTTCTTTAAGCCTCCACCAAGCTCAACACCAATTATATCAGGGTTTGTGTAGACCCTGAAATAATTGTTTGAAAATAGCCTCTGGACAAAAATTCTATCATTCTCATTGCAACTTGCAGAGATAATTGCTGTTGGTATTTTCTTTGATACCTCCTCTGCATGTGATGGGCCTGATAATGCAACAACCCTTGCATCCTTTATAACATCCATTATTACACCAGATGGTGTTAAAAATGTTTCTTCTTCAATGCCCTTTGAGCAGGAAACAATTAGCTTATCCTCCCAATTTTCCTTTATCTTTGAGAATATACCCCTTATTGTCCAGGAGGGAATAGCAACCACCAGCAACTCAGAAGACCAAATGCTAAATTCAAGGTTGTCTGTAATCTCTATTGAGCCTGGAATAGAAAGCCATGGGAGATTTGACTCTTTTCGTTCTTTTTTAAGAAATTCTACCTTATCCTTTAAAAACTCCCATATTTTTACTGAATTTCCATTGTCAAACAAAAGGGATGCAAGGGTTATACCCCAGGTTCCACCACCCAGAACACAGATATTCATCCTATACCTTTCTCTTTTTTCTTTCTTTATCAGGGGAAAATCCAGCAGCTCTTACAACCTTTTCCCATCCCTCTTTTAGAGATTTATTCTTCTCTCCAAAATGCTTCCTTATTGCATAAACTAAAGAGGGAAAATTCTTCATAATAGATGTTTGATTTATCCCCTTACCCTCCCTCTTCATCTTTTTAATCGCCTGGATAATTTTACTTTTTGACCATAATATATTCTTCTCCCATTTTCTCTCTTTCTCGGGAAGAAATCCAGCAGCTCTTACAGCCTTTTCCCATCCCTCTTTTAGAGATTTGCCCCCTCCAAAATGCTTCCTTATTGCATAAAGTAAAGAGGGAAAATTCTTCATAATAGATGTTTGATGTATCTCCTTACCCTCCCTCTTCATCTTTTTAATCGCCTGGATAATCTTACTTTTTGACCATGACTTCTTTTTTGTCTCTTTCTCGGGAAGAAATCCAGCAGCCCTTACAGCCTTTTCCCATCCCTCTTTTGTAGATTTATTCTCTCCAAAATACCTCTTCATTGCATAAAGTAAAGAGGGAAAATTCTTCATAATAGATCTTTGATGTATTCCCTTACCCTCCCTCTTCATCTTTTTAATCACCTGGATAATCTTACTTTTTGACCATAATATATTCTTCTCCCATTTTCTCTCTTTCTCGGGAAGAAATCCAGCAGCCCTTACAGCCTTTTCCCATCCCTCTTTTAGAGATTTATTCTTCTCTCCAAAATGCTTCCTTATTGCATAAAGTAAAGAGGGAAAATTCTTCATAATAGATCTTTGATGTATTCCCTTACCCTCCCTCTTCATCTTTTTAATCACCTGGATAATCTTACTTTTTGAGCATGATATATTCTTCTTCTTTTTTCTCTCTTTCTCGGGAAGAAATCCAGCAGCCCTTACAGCCTTTTCCCATCCCTCTTTTAGAGATTTATTCTCTCCAAAATACCTCTTCATTGCCTCGTATAAAGTCCTGTTAAGATACGCAGGATTTATTGGCTTGCCCTCTTTTTTTATCCCTCTGATTGCCTGGATAACCTTTACTTTTGACCATGACTTCTTTTTTCTCTCTTTCTCGGGAAGAAATCCAGCAGCTCTTACAGCCTTTTCCCATCCCTCTTTTAGAGATTTGCCCCCTCCAAAATGCTTCCTTATTGCATAAAGTAAAGAGGGAAAATTCTTCATAATAAATGTTTGATGTATCTCCTTACCCTCCCTCTTCATCTTTTTAATCGCCTGGATAATCTTACTTTTTGACCATGATATATTCTTCTTCTTTTTTCTCTCTTTCTCGGGAAGAAATCCAGCAGCTCTTACAGCCTTTTCCCATCCCTCTTTTATAGATTTATTCTCTCCAAAATACCTCTTTATTGCATAAAGTAAAGCGGGAGAATTCTTCATAATAGATTTTTGATTTATCCCCTTACCCTCCCTCTTCATCTTTTTAATAGCCTGGACAACCTTCGTTTTTGACCATGATATAGTCTTCTTCCATTTTCTCTCTTTCTCGGGAAGAAATCCAGCAGCTCTTACAGCCTTTTCCCATCCCTCTCTCCATTTGCCCCCTCCAAAATACCTCTTTATTGCTCCATATAAATCTTTACGATTCTTCTTAAGATACTTAGGATTTATTGGCTTGCCTTCTTTTTTTATCCCTCTGATTACCTTGATAATCTCACTTTTTGACCACTTCTTTATTGCCATCTTTTTTCACCTCTATAATTTCATCTTTTTAAATCTTATATTCCCTTTTGCCTACCAGCCTTTTTATATTTGGGATATGTTTAATAAGAATAAAAGCCATAGCTACAAGGGAGAAAACAAAAACAAGCTTTTTATCAGGAGAGATAAAAAAGACCAAGATTGGCAAAGAGATGGATGAAACAATTGAGCCTATTGAGACAATTCTTGTGATAGAAAATACCAACAAAAATATTGCTATTGTAATAAGTGTCTCAATTGGTGCAATGGCTAGAAATACACCACCTGATATTGCAACACCCTTTCCACCCTTAAACCTTAAAAATATGCTAAAACCCTGGCCTAGTATTGCAGAAAGTCCGGATAGGATAGCAATTTTCTCTCCCAAACCAAGCTTAAATGAAACAAAGGGAAAAGCAAATCCTTTTAAGATGTCAAAGATAAGAACAGGGATTCCCCATTTTTTTCCCAATACCCTACAAACATTGGTAAATCCAATATTTCCCGAACCTTCCTTTCTTATGTCTTTTCCCTTAATCCTTCCAAAGATATAGCCTAATGGAATTGAACCAAAAACATAGGCAAGGATGATTACAACAATCTCCATTCAATTTAATAAATCCTTACCTTAAATTTTGACTTTTGCATTTTGACTTTTGAATTTTTCTACATATCTTCCGCCATCTTTGAAAGCCTTAATACAAGAACCTTTGAAAGGTTTGCCGCAACAGAGGGATTTTCCTTTAATAGCTCATTGAACGATTTTTTGTTCAAGGTAATTGCCTCAACATCAGATACAGCAACAACAGAGGCTGTTCTTTCAACGCCAACCAATAGGGCTATTTCACCAAAGAAATCTCCCTCCTTAAGATGGGCAATCCTTTTTTGCTCTCCCTCAATAACAACATCTGCCTCTCCCTTTCTTAAGATATAGAAGTAATCTCCTATCTCGCCCTCTCTAACCATATACTCTCCCTTCTCAAAATTCTTTGTTGAAAGCTTCTCTGCTACGCTTTTGAAGTCCTCAACAGAGAGGGAAGAGAAAAGGGGAACCTTCATTAAGGTAAGAACCGTTTGATTATCAAGCTCCATATCTTTACCTCCAATTTTAAATTTTTAATAATTATAATGTACTTTTATTATAAAAGTCAAAACTTTTTTTCTTGCAATCATTCTTAATATTGGTTATAATAAAATTTAAAATTATGGATATTTCATTACTTACGCCAGAGCTTATTCTTGTATTATTTTCTTTTCTTGTTTTAATAACAGGGTTTTTTAGGCTTAATATAGGCTTTGAGATTGCAATTATCGCTTGCGTTCTCTCTATTGCCTCCTCAATTGCCATTTTTGTTGCCACTCAATCAATAGATAGCCTTATTGTCTCTCCATTTTCAAGCTTTCTTAAGGTTTTATGTACCTCCTCCCTTTTTATTGTGCTCTTTATGTCCAAAGATTTTCTAAAGGGCTTAAAAAACCAAAATGAATATTCCTTCTTTCTCTTAATGGCAACAATCGGAACGATGCTTGCTGTATCAAGCAATGATATGATTATCCTTTATATTTCAATTGAGCTTATAAGCATAAGCTCTTATATCCTTACTTGTTTCCTTAAAGATAAAAAAGGCATTGAGGGAGGGATAAAATACCTCCTCTTTGGTGCTTTTTCCTCTGCATTTCTTATTTATGGAATAAACCTTCTCTATGGGCTTACAGGAGAAACGAATTTTGTCAATATATCAGATAAGGTTCTTGGATTAGGCTTTGGACCCATTCAAGCTTTAGCCATTATCTTTATCCTTGCTGGTGTCTGCTTTAAGGCAGATATTGTTCCCTTTCATATGTGGATTCCAGATGTCTATCAAGGTGCGCCAACGCCCATCACAGGCTTTCTTGCAACTGCCTCAAAGGTAGCTGGATTTGCTATTATTATGAACCTTTTGTTTGGTCCTCTTGGTTCAATATTATTTGATTATACAAGGCTATTTTTCATTCTTTCTGTAATTACCATAATTCTTGGAAATCTCTCTGCAATACCACAGAAGAATATTAAAAGGATGCTTGGATATTCCTCCATTAGCCATGCAGGCTATCTTCTCATTGGTCTTTGCACCCAGTCAGGACAAGGAATAATTGCTATGTTGTTCTATTTTGTTGCCTATTCTTTAGCAACCATCTCATCATTCCTTGTTATATCTGCAACAAGGCTAGAAGAAATAGATGATTATAATGGGCTTTCAAAAAAAAGCCCCCTTCTTTCAATTCTTATGCTTGTTTCACTATCATCTTTGGCTGGGCTTCCTCCCTTTATTGGGTTTTTTGGAAAATTTTCCCTGTTTTATTCAGCTATTGAAAAAGGTCTTATACCCCTTGCCATAATTGGCGTTGTCTTCTCTGTTGTCTCCCTTTATTACTATTTTATTGTTGTAAAGGCAATATATCTTGGAAGAGGGGAAAATGGACCTATTCCTATCCCAGGATATATAAAATGCCTTGCAATCCTTCTAATTCTTTCTATTGTTTTTCTTGGGTTATTTCCAAACCCGATTGCAAACCTAGCATTCTTTGCCAACCAGAGGCTATGAGAATAGAGGAAATATATGCCCCTATTGAAAATAAGCTCGTCCTTGTAAAAGAAAGGCTTAAGATAAAAGAAAAGGATAATGAAGCCTTAAGCGAAATACTTGATTACATTCAAGAAACAAGGGGAAAACTTATTAGACCTGCCCTCTTTCTCTTTTCAACTACCCTGAATGGAGACAGCTCAGTTAATCTTGCCTCCTCCATTGAGCTTATCCATTGTACATCTCTTCTCCATGATGACATCATTGATTGCTCAAATTTAAGGAGGAATAAAGAAACAATTGTCTCTAAATGGGGAAAGAATTGGGCACTTCTTGTTGGTGATTTATTTTTAGCCTCTGCCTTTAATATTTTGGTAGATTATGGCGATATAAGGCTTATTAAGCTATTTACAAAGGGATGCCTTGTTATGTGTAATGGCCAGATGTCAGAGCTTGAAAGGGGAATTAACATAGATGAGGAAAGGTATTTAAAAATAATCTACCAGAAAACAGCCCATCTATTTGAGCTTTCCTGTTTATCTGGTGCTATGGTTTCCAATAATGATTGTGAAAGCCTTTCTAATTATGGAAGAAATCTAGGGCTAGCATTTCAGATAATCGACGATATGCTTGATATTAGCGGAGATGATGTAAAAAATAAAAAGGCAACCCTTCCCATTATTTGGACAATGAAAATGGCAAATTTTAATGATAAAGCAATTCTTAATAAGCTAATAAGCTCCTCTGATGCTGATGGAATAAGGGATATGATTGAAAAATACAAAGGGATTGAGTATGCCAAAGGTATCGCAAAAGAATGTATAGAAAAGGCAAAATCTGCAATCGCTAATACATCTTTAACCCACAAAGAGTCTCTCATTTCCCTCTCTGACTTTGTCCTTTATAGAAAGGAATAATTGAAAATTAAGGTTGTAAAGGGTGCAGGTTTTTGTTAAGGGTAAAGAATGATAAACAGGGGGATTGCTACATTTACGCTGGATACAGGGGTCTGTCCTAGATGGCTCTTTGAAAAAATGGTAAGGCTAGGCAGACAGGTGCTTTTGATAATAAGGGAGGAATATGGAGAGGATGAGTTTATCAAAAGGATTGCAGACCCTGTCTGGTTTCAATCATTAGGGTGTGTCCTTGCCTTTGATTGGAATGCCTCAGGATTAACCACTGTTTTAACAGCAGCATTGAAAGAGGCAATAAGGGGCCTGGAAAAAGAATTGGGGATTTTTATATGTGGAGGAAAGGGAAAAACATCTTTAAAAACACCCGATGAGATTAAAAATTGGGGGGATATTTTAAGCCTACCCAATAATAAAGTTAATAATTTAGTCTATAATTCCAAAATGTCTGCCAAGGTTGATAGCTCCCTTATTCAAGATGGCTTTCAAATTTATCATCATAGCTTTTTCTTCTCTAAAAATGGTGCTTGGGCTGTGGTCCAGCAGGGAATGAATACACAAGCAAAGTCTGCAAGGCGTTATCATTGGTATTCTGAAAGGATAGAGGATTTAGTCTGTGAACCACATTCTGGGATTATTAGCCACACAAAAGTTCCTACCCTGAATTTAACAGCAAAGGAAAGCAAAGATACACGAAAGCTCTCTACAGAATTGGTTTGTGGAAATTATTTTGGCTTGCTTAAGGATATTCAAATTTTAAGGCTAAATTTTTCAAAATACCATAGAATGCTTTCATTAGAATCTGATCAAAGCAAAGAAACCCTACTTAAATTAGAAGACAAAGAATTCTTTTGGCATCCCCTTTTGTTAGAAGATTTTTCAAAAAGTCGTTATTTAGAAAAAATCTTTTCCAAGGTTTGCGAAATAAAACCAGAAAATTATGAGAAGCTTCTTTCCTTGGAAGGTGTTGGTCCAAAGACAATAAGGGCATTAAGCCTTGTATCTGAGGTTATCTATGGTGCAGCTCCCTCTTATGAAGACCCTACAAGATATTCCTTTGCCCATGGTGGAAAGGATAAAACACCCTATCCAATTGATAGAAAAACCTATGATTCAAGTATTGATTTTTTTAACAAAGTTATTTTGAAGCTTAAGATTTCTCCTTATGAAAAGAGGAAAATGCTGGTAGATTTATACTGAAATAAAATTGGTTTTTTTGTGTTATGCTAAAACAAAAATGGTTTACAAACTTTTTGGTTAACAGGAGTCAGGCATCTTAACCCTAGCCGTTCCTTTACATTGCAATTCCCTTAAGTATTTTTGGAAGGCTATATGGAATAAAAGAAACACACGATAGATTTAGGGGAATTTCTGGTTCATTTGATAAAGCCTTACAAGGATTGCGAATTTTAAAGAAGCAGGGTGTAAAAAGTGGAATAAGATTTACCCTAAATAAGGA
>JBFMDZ010000050.1 GCA_040753555.1 bacterium | reverse complement strand
CAAAGGATGCCTGCTATATCCCATTCAAACTTTCCAAAGACAGCAATGTTTCCCTTGAAATTTATAACATTCTCGGACAAAAGGTAAGAACAATAGAAGCAGGACAAAGAAAGGCTGGCTCATATACCCAAAAAGAGAGGGCGATATTCTTTGACCTAAAGAATGATCAGGGCCAAAACCTCTCCTCTGGATTATACTTTTATAAACTAAAGGCAGGTGAGTTTTCTGTCATTAAAAAAATGATTGTAAGGTAGGTTAAAACTAAATGTAAAAAAAATCCTTTACAAAAATATTCCCTTTAAGTTATAATTTATGTAATAATGCAAGAAATACGATTTGGGAAGATAAGGGAGCCGTTTTTTCTTGAAAACCTTATTTCAATCCAGCTTAATTCCTATGATGCATTTCTTCAGAGGGATGTTTTACCCTCTAAAAGAAAGAATTATGGGATTCAAAGGCTTTTTGCAAAAACATTTCCAATAACAGACTTTAACGAAAGGGTAACATTGGAATTTGTTGAGTATTTCTTTGACAAGCCAAAATGGACAGAGGAGGAATGCAGGGCAAAGGATCTAACATACTCTATTCCTTTAAAGGCAAAATTTAGGCTTCTCTGGAAAGAAACAGGAGAAATAAGGGAACAAGATGTGTATATGAGGGAGATTCCCCTTATGACACAAAGGGGCTCTTTTATTATCAATGGAGCAGAGAGGGTTATCGTTAGCCAGATACATCGCTCCCCTGGCATATACTATGAATACGATAAGCAAGAAAACCTTTATACAGCAAGGATAATTCCATATAACGGTGCCTGGCTTGAATTTGAGCTTGATGCAAATAATCTTATTTATGCAAGGCTTTCTAAGAGAAGGAGGGTTCTTGTTACAACATTCCTTAGAGCCCTCGGCTATGTCAGCAACAGAGAAATAATCTCTTTATTTGCTGAGGGAGAAAAGAAGATAGGTCTTTCCAAAAAGCTTTTAGGAATGAGGCTAGCTGAGGAGATAAAAAAGGATGAAGAAATAATTGCCCTTGCAGGCGATAGAATAACCTCTGAGTTGCTAGAAAAATTGAAGGATTTAAGAATTAGCAAGCTTCGTGTTTTAGATACAGACCAGGTCCTTATTTCTCCTATCCTGAATACCCTTGAAAAGGATGAAACGCAAGACCTAAAAAAGGCTTTGATAAAGATATATTCTATTTTAAGACCAGGTGAGCCAATCAATATAGAGAATGTTAAGGCAAGTATCAACAGGATGTTTTTTGATGAGAGATCCTATGACCTTTCTGCTGTTGGAAGATATAAGATAAACAAAAAGCTTAATTTAAATATAAAAGAGTCTGTCCTTGTTCTAACAAAAGAGGATATTATTGCTGCAATTAAGTATCTTATCGGCCTTTCCAATGGAGAGGGAAGGATTGATGATATTGATCACCTTGGTAATAGAAGGGTAAGAAGCTGTGGCGAGCTTCTTGAGAACCATCTAAGGTCTACATTTATAAAGATGGAAAGAAACATAAAGGAAAGAATGAGTATGCAGGATATTGAAACTATGATTCCACAATCCCTTATTAACATAAGGCCATTTATTGCAAGCATAAATGAATTCTTTGGAACAAATCAGCTTTCCCAATTTATGGATCAAACAAATCCATTAGCTGAGCTTACCCACAAAAGGAGGCTCTCTGCATTGGGAACAGGTGGTCTTTCTAAAGAAAGGGCTGGATTTGAGGTAAGGGATATAAACCCATCTCACTATGGAAGAATTTGCCCTATTGAAACACCAGAAGGACCAAATATTGGCTTAATAACATCCCTTTCAATCTATGCAAAACCAAATGAATTTGGCTTTTTAGAAACCCCATATTTTAAAGTTCAAGATGGAAGGGTAACAGATGAGATTGAATACCTTCCAGCAGACGAGGAAGAGAACTATAACATTGCCTATGCAGGAACACCTGTTGATGAGAAGGGAAATTTTATAGAGAAGCTAATTTTAGTAAGAAAGGGAGATAAATTTCCATTAGTTTCAAAAGAAGAGGTTAGCTATATTGATGTTTCTCCAAAACAGCTTATTTCAGCAACCACATCCCTTATCCCATTCCTTGAACATGATGATGCGAATAGGGCGCTTATGGGTTCTAATATGCAGCGTCAATCCGTTCCCCTTCTTCATACAGAAGCACCCTTGGTTATGACAGGGATGGAGGAAAAGGTTGTAAAAGATTGTGGCTCTGTTCTTGTCTCTTCTCTATCTGGAAAGGTAACAAAGGCTATCTCTGATACAATAGAGATTGAAAACGAAAATGAAAAGAGAAGCTATAAGCTGATAAAATATAAGCGTTCAAATCAGGGAACCTGCATTAACCAAAGACCAACCGTGAGAGAGGGTGATGTTGTAAATAAGGGTGATGTTATCTCTGATGGACCATCTATTGATAATGGAAGGCTTGCTTTGGGAAGAAACCTTCTTGTTGCCTTTATGCCCTGGGAGGGCTATAACTATGAAGATGCCATTATCCTTTCAGAAAGGGTTCTCTTTGAGGATTTGTTCACTAGCATCTATATTGAAAAGTATGAGCTTGAAGGAAGGCAAACTCAGCTTGGCCCTGAGGTAATGACAAGGGACATTCCAAATATAGGTGAGGAGGCTTTAAAAAACCTTGATGAGAATGGTGTTGTTAGGGTTGGAGCAATAGTTAAATCTGGCGATATTTTAATTGGTAAGGTTACACCAAAGGGAGAAAAAGACCTTTCTCCTGAATACAAGCTTCTTTACTCTATTTTTGGAGAGACAGTAAGGGATGTCAGGGATACATCTTTAAGGATGCCATATTCTGATGATGGAATAGTAATAGGTGTTGAATATTTTTCGCAAAAAAAGGGTGATAGTCTAGGAACAGGCACAGAGGAAATGGCAAAGGTTTATGTAGCAAAGAAAAGAAAAATAACAGTAGGCGATAAAATGGCAGGCAGGCATGGAAACAAGGGTGTAATAGCCAAAATATTGCCTATAGAGGATATGCCCTATCTTCCTGATGGAACGCCTGTTGATATTATTTTAAATTCCCTTTCGGTTCCTTCCCGTATGAACCTTGGGCAAATCTTAGAGACATACCTTGGATGGATTGCCTATAAAAAAGGGGTAAGAATAGTTTCTCCTGTTTTTGATAGCTTATCTGAAAAGGAAATAGGAAATATGTTTACCGAAGTTGGGCTTCCTTCTTCTGGAAAAATAACCCTCTATGATGGAAGAACAGGAGAGCCTTTTGATAATGAGGTTTCTTGTGGTTATATCTATATGATGAAGCTTATTCATTTGGTTGAAGATAAGGTTCATGCCCGCTCAATTGGTCCATATTCCCTTGTTACCCAACAGCCATTGGGTGGAAAGGCACAATTTGGAGGCCAGAGATTTGGAGAGATGGAGGTTTGGGCATTAGAGGCTTATGGTGCTTCCCATATCCTTCAAGAGCTTCTTACAGTAAAGAGCGATGATATTATGGGAAGGGCAAGGGCTTATAGTGCTATTATAAAGGGAGAGAATGCAAATCCACCTGGAATTCCCGAATCATTCAAGGTTCTTGCTTATGAACTAAGAAGCCTGGGATTGGATATTAACATTCTTGATGAAAAGGGAAAAACAATTGATCTTGCTTCCCTATTTAGGGAAGATAAAGAAGATATGTTTGGAAAAAGAAGAGTTAAGGAGGAAAAAGAGGAATTTAAAATTTAAGTTTTTGTATGTGTTTAGGTAAGTTAAGAATAAGAGGGGAAAAATTTGAATTTTGAATTTCTTTTAAATAATGCAATTCAAGGAGGCAGAAAGATGTTTGAGAATGATTTTAATATAGGAAATATTTTTATCAAAATAGGGCTTATATCGCCTGAGGTAATAAAAAGTTGGTCAAGGGGGGCAATTAGAAAACCCGAAACCATAAATTACCGTTCTTTGCGTCCTGAAAGGGATGGGTTATTCTGCGAAAGAATCTTTGGTCCTACAAGGGATTATGAATGTTTCTGTGGCAAGTATAAAAGTATGAGATATAGGGGTGTTATCTGCGATAGATGTGGCGTTGAGGTTATAAAATCAGAAACAAGAAGGGAAAGGATGGGTCATATAGAATTAGCCGCACCTGTTTCTCATATCTGGTATGTAAAAAGAATCCCCTCTCCTATAGCACTACTTTTAGATATAACAAACCAGGAGCTTGAGGAGGTCATTTACTTTGATAGCTGGCTTGTTCTTGAGGTAGAGAAGGATGTTCCTGTAAAAAAATATAGTGTTTTATCAGATAGTGAATACAATGCCTTTTTAGAAAGGTATCCAGAAGGATTTAAGGCAAAGATGGGTGCAGAGGCTGTTAAAGAAGCCCTATCCTCCCTGGATTTAAAGAAACTCGCTATTAATTTAAGAAAGTCATTAGAAGATGAAAAATCTGCTCCGAAAAGGAGAAAGATTGTAAAGAGGCTTTCTACTATTGAAAATTTTATTAAATCAGGAAATAAGCCAGAATGGATGATTCTTTCTGTTGTCCCTGTTCTTCCACCCAACCTTCGTCCTATGGTTCAGCTTGATGGTGGAAGATTTGCTACATCTGACCTTAATGACCTTTATAGAAGGGTTATTAACAGGAATAATCGGCTAGAGCGTCTTATTGAACTTAGGGCACCCGATGTTATTATAAGGAATGAAAAAAGAATGCTTCAAGAGTCAGTAGATGCCCTGTTTGACAATGGAAGAAGAGGAAAACCTGTTCTTTCATCGTCAAATAGATTGCTTAAATCCCTCTCTGAGATTCTAAAGGGAAAGCAGGGAAGGTTTAGACAAAACCTTCTTGGAAAGAGGGTTGATTATTCTGGAAGAAGTGTAATTGTAGTTGACCCAAATCTTCGTCTATATCAATGTGGATTACCGAAAAGAATGGCTATTGAGCTATTTAAGCCATTTATTATGAGGCGTCTTGTTGCTACCGGCCATGCCCATAATATCAAGAGTGCAAAGAGGCTTGTTGAAGAAGAGAGCGAAGAAATATGGGATGCCCTTGAGGAGATTGTAAAAAATCATCCGGTTCTTCTTAATAGGGCACCAACCCTTCATAGGGCTTCTATCCAGGCATTTGAACCTGTTCTTGTAGATGGTGAGGCTATTAAAATCCACCCTATGGTTTGCGTTCCATTTAATGCAGATTTTGACGGAGACCAGATGGCTGTCCATATTCCCCTTTCTTTAGAAGCTCAGCTTGAGGCAAGAATCTTAATGCTTTCTTCACACAACCTCCTTTCTCCATCTTCTGGTAAGCCTTTGATTGCTCCAACACAGGATGTAATATTAGGGCTTTGTTACCTTACAAAACAGCAGAAGAATGCAAAGGGTAGTGAAAGAATATTTAAGGATAGTGATGAGGTAATTTCCCTATACGAAACAGGAGAAATAGACCTTCATTCTATTATAAAAATAAAGATACAGGGTAAATTACAGGAGACAACACCAGGAAGGGTAATTTTTAACAAGGCAGTGCCAAGTGATATAGGATATATAAACCAGACCTTAAACAAAGGATTTCTGAGCAATTTAGTAAGGAAAATTTATACAAAATATGGCACAACCGAAGCTGTTTTGTTTCTTGATAGAATAAAGGAGCTTGGCTATAAATTTGCTACAAAGGGTGCTTGCTCTATCTCAATGGTTGATATAAAGGTTCCCGAGAGAAAGAAAAAGCTTCTTGAGGCTACATTTAAGAGGCAGGAAAAAATACAATCTGCATATCAGAAGGGCTTGATTACAGATGAGGAAAGGTATAATCAGGTAGTTGATATCTGGACATCTGTAAATGAAGACCTTGCAAAGATGCTTTTTGATGAGATAAGTAAGGATAAAGAAGGATTTAATCCCGTTTATCTAATGATGGATTCGGGTGCAAGGGGAAGTAAGCAACAGGTAAGGCAGCTTGGAGGAATGAGGGGTCTAATGGCAAAGCCTACGGGTGAAATTATAGAATTGCCTATTACATCAAATTTTAGAGAGGGCTTATCTGTTTTGGAATACTTTATTTCAACGCATGGTGCCAGAAAGGGTCTTACAGACACAGCCTTAAAAACAGCAGATGCAGGCTATCTTACAAGGAGGCTTGTTGATGTATCTCAAGATATTATTGTCCTCATAGATGATTGCAAGACGATAAATGGGATTGTTGTTGAGCCAATAAAGGAGGGAGATGAGGTTATTGTTCCTTTGGCAAATAGGGTTTTAGGACGGGTTTGTCTTGAGAATGTTGTTGATTCAATGACAGGAGAGCTTATTGTCAAAGAGAATGAGGAGATTACAGAAGAAATAGCAGAAAAAATAGAAAAGGCAGAGATTGAAAGGATAAAAATAAGGTCTGTTCTTACCTGCGAAGCTTCAAAAGGCATATGTAGTAAGTGCTATGGATGGGACCTTTCTACACGAAAATTGGTTAATTTGGGAGAGACAGTTGGAATAATTGCAGCACAGTCAATTGGCGAGCCAGGAACCCAGCTTACAATGAGAACATTTCATATTGGAGGAACAGCCCATCGTGCGGTTGAGGAGGCAGAGATAAAATTTGATTATCCTGTAAGGGTTGTTGATCTTCCAAAGAGGCTTGTTCCTGCTGGTGATGGAAGCTATATCTCCTTGAGGGAGGGAGATATAACAATTGTAAAGGTTTTATTTTCTCAATCTATTTCATCTTCTTTCAAGCCTATTGTCCATGAAGGATTTTGGGTAAATATAGGAGAGAAAATAATCCAAACAGAAGATGGATTTATTCAAACACCGGTTCGTGGAACCGTTAAATTCTCTGGAGACAGCCTTCAGATTGTATCTGATGAACGAAAGATAAAATTAAAAACTGGAGGAAGGATATTTGCAAAACCAGGTGATCTTATAGAAGCTGGTAGAAAAATTGCTGATTTTGATCCCTATAACGAACCCATCCTTACAGAGGTAGAGGGGGAGGTTAAATTTTTTGATATTATTTCTGAAAGGACATTAAGAGAGGAGCTTGATGAGAATACAGGATATTATAGAAGAACAATAATCTCTGATAGGGAGGGAAAGCTTCAACCTGTTGTTTTGATAATTTCTACCGATGGTCAGGCTACTAGATATATTATTCCAAATGGTGCAAGGCTTGTAGTAGAAGAAGGACAAAGTGTAAAGGCAGGCGATATAATTGCTAAATTTCCACAAGAATTTATTTACACAAAGGATATTACAGGTGGTCTTCCAAGGGTTGTTGAGCTTTTTGAGGCAAGAAGGCCAAAAGACCCTGCTATTCTTTCTGAAATAGATGGAGTTGTAGGCTTTAGGGAAACAGAAGGGACAAGAACAAGGATAATTGAGGTTAAAAATGAGATAACGGGTGATGTAAAGGAGTATAGTGTTTCAATGGGAAGGCATCCCAAGGTTCATCCAGGGGATATGGTTAAGGCAGGTGACCAGCTTGTTGAAGGACCTATTGATCCGCATGATATATTAAGGATAGAGGGTGAAAAAATGTTACAGACATATCTTTTAAACGAGGTTCAAGAGGTTTATAGATTACAGGATGTTGATATAAATGATAAGCACATTGAGGTTATCATAAGGCAGATGTTAAGGAAGGTAAAAGTTACAGATCCGGGCGAAACTGAGCTTTTACCAGGTGATCAAGTAGATAGGGCTAAATTTAATAAGATAAACGAGCAAGCAAAGAGAAGTAGAAAGAAACAGGCAAGCGGAAAGATTGTCCTTCTTGGGATTACAAAGGCATCTTTAGCTACAGATAGCTTTATTAGTGCGGCATCGTTTCAAGAAACAACAAGGGTATTGACAGAGGCGTCTATTGAGGGAAGGATTGATGATCTTTCAGGATTAAAGGAAAATGTTATCATTGGCAGGCTTGTTCCAGCAGGTACTGGGCATAGGGAGTATTTGTAATTGCGGATTTTAAGATTTCGGATTTTAATTGATGAACAGAATAAAAGTTTTCCTTCCCATTTTAATAAGTGCCTTTTTTATTTATCTTGCCGTTTGTAATCTTTCATTACATCAGATAATTCAATCATTTTCAACAATTAAATGGGGTTGGATTGGTTTATCATTTCTTTTTACTGTTTTTGGCTTTATAGTAAGGGTTATAAGATGGAGATTTTTCTTTTTAAATTCCCCAAGCTATTATAGCCTTACATCAAGCTTTCTTATTGGTCTTACAGTAAATAACCTTTTACCTGCAAGGATTGGCGAGCTTGTAAGGGCGTATATCCTTAAAAAAAGGGAGGATGTAAGTGTAAGCCTTGCATTTGGAACCATTCTTTTAGAAAGGGTATTTGATGGGCTTTCTGTTTTTTTATTTTTAGCCATTCTTTTGTTTGTTTGTCCATTTCCAAGCAAGGTAAAGACTATGGGATTTATTATTACAGGGATTTATCTTCTTACCCTTATTTTTTTCATCCTCCTTAAAACCCACAAGGACTTTGTCTTAAAAAAAATGGCTTTTTCACAAAAATTAGCACTTGTTGTTTCCGAATTTGCGGGAGGGCTTTCTATTTTAGGCTCTTTTCGTCAGGTTCTTATTATCTCTGTCTATTCCATTATTGCCTGGGTTATTTATGGGTTTTGTCTCTATTTTTGCCTTTTTGGTTTCTCCCTTAATCTTCCTATTTATGTTGGCTTTTTTGTCCTTGTAATGGCTGTTATTGGTGTTATGATTCCAGCTGCCCCAGGTTATTTAGGAACATATCAATATTTTTGTATCCTTGCTTTAGCCTTATTCAATGTTCCTCAAAATATAGCCTTTTCCTATTCAATGGTAGCATATATTATTTCATTTGTTCCTGTAACGATTTTCGGAATTGTGTTTTTATTCCTGGAAGGGCTTTCATTTGAAAAGCTTCTTTCATTAAAGGATGATAAGATACATCCTTAAAAGGTTTCTTCATGCCATTCCACTTTTGCTTGGAATAACAATTATCTCTTTCTTCCTTGTTCAGCTTGCACCTGGGGATTTCTTTACAGCCCTTAAGCTTAATCCAGAGATAAGCAAAGAGACAATTGAGGATATGAGAAGGGAATTTGGTTTTGACAAACCCCTTTATATCCAATATGTTAAATGGCTTTGGAATTTGATAAAGCTTGATTTTGGAATTTCTTTATCTTACCATATCCCTGTCCTTTCCTTGATAAAACAAAGGATTTTTAATACCCTATACCTCTCTTTTGTTGTTCTTATCTTTTTATGGCTCTTTACCATACCCCTTGCCTTAATATCTTCACAACATAAATATTCTATTTTTGATAAAACAATATCTTTCTTTTCATTTATTTCAATGAGCATTCCAACATTCTTCTTCGCCTTTCTCTTTATCTTTTTTGCTGCAAACACACATATTCTTCCTATTGGTGGTGTTTGTAGCATTTATAATAGTGAGCTTTCATTTTTTGGGAAAATAAAAGATTATGGCTCACATATAATTATTCCTGCAAGCTGTCTTATTATCGGAGGTCTTGGATGGCTATTGAGGATAATGAGGGGTTATGTCCTTGAGGTTTTATCCGCACCATATATTGTAGCATCAAGGGCAAAGGGATTGTCTTCTAATAATGTTTTGTATAAGCATACATTGAGGAATGCAATAAATCCAATGATTACTATTCTTGGATTCCAGCTTTCATCGGTTTTATCAGGTGCTGCCCTTATTGAGATAATTACAAGATGGCCTGGAATGGGAAGGCTTATGTTGGATGCTGTTTTATCGCAGGATTTATATGTTGTTATGGGAGGTCTTGTTATTTCAACCTTTCTTCTTATCGTTGGAAACCTTACTGCAGATATTTTGCTTGCCATTTCTGACCCAAGAATTAGGTATTAAATTGCGGATTGCGGAATTTTGACGATACTAAATATTCTTGATAATAAATTTACGAAGATATTATAATACAAGATAATATGAAGACAATTCCAGAGATACAGAGGATGAAGAATGAAAAAAGAAGGATTACAGCCCTTACTTGCTATGATTTCCAAATGGCAAAGATATTGGATGAAGCTGGGATTGATATAGTTTTGGTGGGTGATTCCTTAGGGATGGTTGTTTTGGGATATGAGAATACCCTTCCGGTAACAATGGATGAGATGCTTCACCATACAAAGGCTGTAAAAAGGGGGATAGAAAATGCTTTACTTGTTGGTGATATGCCATTTATGTCATATAAGGTTGATATAAAAGATTCTGTCTATAATGCAGGAAGAATGACAAAAGAGGGTGGGGCAAGTGCGGTAAAGCTTGAGGGAGGCATTGAGATTATCCCAACCATAAAGGCAATGTTGGATGCAGATATTCCGGTAATGGGTCATATTGGGTTAAGACCTCAGGCGATCCATAAAATGGGTGGCTATAAGGTGCAAAGGGATGAGGCTTTAATAGAAGAGGCATTTGAGCTTGAAAGGGCAGGAATATTTTCTCTTGTCCTTGAATGTATCCCAGGAAGCCTTGCTAAGAAAATAACAGAATCTTTAAAAATTCCAACAATTGGCATTGGTTCAGGGATACATTGCGATGGACAGATATTGGTTCTTAATGATATGATTGGTTTAACAGAGAGGTCTCCTAAATTTGTAAGAAAGTATTTGAATATGAAAGATGAGATTTCAAGGGCAATAAAAAGATTTATTGAGGATGTTTTAAAAGGCGATTTTCCAAGAAAAGAGGAAAGCTATGAATAATAAAAGGGCTTTTCAATTAAATGATGAGTTAAAACGGTGGAAGGAAATTTTAAAAAGGGAATATAATCCTTATAAGATAATCCTCTTTGGCTCATTTCCCAAGGGGAAAATAGGGGATTGGTCAGATATAGATATGGTAATAATAAAAGATAGCAACAAGCCCTTTTTAGATAGGATTAAAGAGGTGCTTCTGCTTTTAAAGCCTGAGGTTGGATTGGATGTTCTTGTTTATACGCAAGAGGAATTTAAAAAACTATTGTCAACCAGATTATTCTTTAAAGAAGAAATCTCTAGAAAAGGGGCGGTAATATATGAAAGAGGAGATTAAAAGCTGGATAGAATTTGCCTCTGAGGACCTGAAGATGGCAGAGCTTGCTTTGGAAGAGGGGATTTATAATCAAACCTGCTTCCATTCAGAGCAATGTGTAGAAAAAACTATAAAAGCCCTTATAATTCATAGAGACTTTATTTATCCTAAGAGCCATAAACTTGCTGATCTACTCTCTTTATTGCCTGAAACATTCAAAGATTTAAAAGAAAAAATCCTTTTGCTTGATCGCTTTTATATCCCTACCCGCTATCCAGATGCTTTACCTGGGGCTTTGCCTGAGGGTCTACCAACCGCCAAGGATTCAGAAGAAGCCATAGAAATTGCAAGAGAGGTATTTGAAAAAGTGAAAAATATGGTGGAAAAATGAGAAAAGAGGCTTTGCGGAAGAAAATAATCGATATTTTAAAAGAACAGGGGTTTAAAATAAATCCCCATGTCCGACCCGCAGGAGATAGTAAAGAAGCATATAGACAAATTCAAGAAAAGGCAAAGCTTGAGCAAATTTCTAAGCACAAGAATTTTTTGCAAGATAACATCGATAAAGTGAAAAATTTTTGCCGAGAGGGAAAAGATATTATTTCCCAAAATATTTCTTTACAATTGAAAGAGGTTCAATCAGATTCTTTGGAAGAAATTTTATTTCGCTGGTGGAATTTAATCTGGTGGAGCATTCCATTTCAACGCTCATATGGTCGCCAGATGAGATTTTTGTTGTGGGACAAAACTCATAATACCCCATTTGGTTTGATTTGTCTCCAGAGTCCAGTATTAAAAATGTCAGTTCGTGATAGGTGGCTTGGTCTACCTAATGATGAGTTAGACATATGGGTAAATAGGTCAATGAATGCCCAGCGAGTTGGGGCTTTACCTCCTTATAATGAATTATTGGGAGGGAAAATGGTTGCTCTTGCTTTGACATCTAATGAAATAAGAGAAGCATATAGGAAAAAATACGAAAATTATATATCAATCATTAAAGAAAGAAAATTAGAAGCTGAACTTTTATTTATTACAACCACAAGTGCGTTTGGGAAAAGTAGTCTTTATAATCGCTTAAAATATAATGGTGAAACTGTTGCCGAAAGTTTAGGTTATACAAAGGGGTCTGGGACATTTCATATACCAGAAGATTTATATGAAGAGCTTTTGGATTTTTTGGAGAGAAAAGGAATTGATATTAGTAGAGGATATGGTTATGGTCCTTCAAGAAAGCTTAGACTTATTAGCCTTGGTCTTCACTATTTAGGTCTTTCTTCCTATGAATTTCATGGCATTAAAAGGGAATTCTATTTATTTCTTCTGGTAAGGAATCTTAAAGAGGTTATCCAGAAAGCCCAAAAGCCAATTTGGTTTGACCGCCCTTTTTTTAATTTAGTTGATTACTGGAAAGAAAGATGGGCTATTTCAAGAGCAGAAAGAATGTCTCAATGGAAAGATTTTGAAGCGAAAAAGTTTTTTAAAAAGACAGAAAAAATGTTGAAGGAGCTATAAATGGAAAAAGTTGAACAAACTCCTTTTGCTGAATTGCCAGAAGCTCTTGTTGAAGAAATGCTATCCAAAAGTGAATTGGTGGGGGATAGGATTTATGAATCCTTTAAGGAAATCCAAAACAATAAGGTCAAAATGCGCAACCAATTACAAGAGCAGAATATCCTGAAACAAGATACAGAAGTTGGATATCCAGGGATACCAACAACCTGTGGGGTAGATGGTTCTTATGTAGTTGAAAGGCTTTTGGCAACCGATTTTGCTGCTTGTGCAGCCGTTGCAATTGAAGGATTAACTCCGCCCTCGGAAAAAAGACACTGGGAAAAACCTCATCACAAAGTATTTATTTATCCAGAAAAGCATGATTCAGATACAGGCACAGTTATTAGAGGATTAATGATGGAAATGGAACTTGAACTTTCAGCAAAGGCCCCTCATGATATAGTTTTCTTAGATGGTTCTCTTACAACACCTTTAATATATATGAACCAGGCAATAAATAAAACGACAGAATCTAACAACACAATCATCGGCAAAAATCTTTCAGAAAATTTTAAGAATTTTCTTTTGTCATATAAAACCATCTTAGAGTCCTTCAGAAGCGATAAATTATGGGTAAGCATGCCAAAATATACAACAAGAAGAGAATTGGGAAAAATACTTGAATGTAGTAATTCTCGGTAAAAACTTAAACACATTAAAAATCATCATTTTTTTCTTTTATCTTCTCTATCCTTCTATATTTATAGTGATTTTTGCCTTTCCCTTTGGTTTTTTCTTCTTTGTTTTTTGTA
>JBFMDZ010000049.1 GCA_040753555.1 bacterium | reverse complement strand
TTTCATTTGTCATTGGGATTTGGACATTGGGATTTTTATTCTTTGGCTTCATTATTTTCCTTAACATTATCTAAACATATACATTCCTTATTTCCCTATAGGGTGAATAGTTACAATTTTTCTTGACGGAATATTTTATTTATGCTACTCTGTAAATAGCATAACTTAATAATGCAGCAATATAAAACTGCCAATAGGCAGTATAATCTAAGGTTAGGTGCAAAGCAATGAATGATCAAAATCAATATTACGAAAACTATCCAGCAACGATAATAATTCTACGAAATATATTTGAGATCGTAATTTGGGGTATTGGTGTCCTATTATTAGTGAAATTCGGAAAGTGGGTAGTCATCTCATACCTCATATACTCTGCTCTAATGGTAGCTTGGATTATGCGGTTTAGGTGTAAGTATTGCTACTATTATGGAAAAACTTGCACTATTGGCTATGGAAAAGTTGCATCAATGTTCTTTGATAGAGGAGACAATGAAGAATTTCCTAAAAAGATTAAATACATTATTCCTGCAATATTAACTTGGATTTTACCTGTAATTGGTGGTGTTTTTCTTCTAATTCGTAATTTTTCAGTCATTATATTAATTTTGGTAGTAGTGTTCATAGTCTTTAGATTTGTCTTGAGCGAAAGAGTTTTGGTAAAATATGGTTGTCAGTTTTGCTACCAGAATCATGACTGCCCTGCATACCAATTGAAACATGGTCACAAGAAATAAGTAGCATGGCCGTGACATATTTCACCTAACAAATCGCTGCAGCCGACCGCCAAAGGCGGCGGCTGAGCTCAGTCGTTAGGCAAATAAAGGATGATGGGATGAAAAGAAAAATTAAAGTATATTTAGATACTTCCGTAATCTCGGCATATTTTGATGAAAGAAACCCCGAAAGGCAATCTCTAACTGAGCTCTTCTTTAAGAAGATAGAAATGTTTGAGTCCTATGTATCTGAGGTAGTTTTGGCTGAAATTGATGACACCAAAGATGTAGAATTAAGAAATAAGCTTAGGGAGAAAACGGTCTCTTTAAAGATTCTGCCAATTGATGAAGAAAGTAGAACCTTAGCTGATGAATATGTGAAGCATGAAGCTGTTCCTTCCGATTATTCAGAGGATGCGCTCCATATTGCTATTTCTACAATAAACGAGATTGATTATCTTTTGAGTTGGAATTTTGACCATATTGTTAAGGTTAAAACTCGAAGGATAGTAAATATGGTTAATACCTCTGCAGGTTATCCAGATTTGGAAATAATAACGCCTGCAGAACTATTGTGAGGAGATGGGACGTATGAAAGAAGAAGATAAGCTCTGGGAAAAGGTTAATAAAGATTTTCCTTACGATCCTGCTCTTCGAGAAGTGCATTATGCACGGCTGAGAATTCACGAGCAGACCAAAGGAATGACATCAAAGGAATTTGTGAGTTACATTAAGCGAAAAGCAAAGAAGGTTCTTGAGAAGAATACATAAAATGGGCCACAAAGAAGGAGTTATTTTGCCTAACCCTTCGCTGCAGCCGACCTCGCTTACGCTCCGCCGGCTGAGCTTGATCGTTAGACAGAGAAAAGGATAACACCATGCAGATAATATCTTACATAATGCTTGCATTTTTAGTCGGTGTAATAATTTCGATATATCTACCGATGAATAGCTCAGTATCAAGATACTTAGGATCTCCTATTACTGCAAATATATCATTTTTTATGGTTGCCTTTATAGCTTCCATCTTTATCTTTGCTTTCTTTGGAGATTATAAAACAGTCTTTAATATTAAGAAGGTTCCACCATACTTATATTTAACTGGGCTTGGAGCTGCTTTGATGGTTCTTGGGACAACTTTTCTTATCCCCAAAATAGGAGCAAGAAAGTTTTTTCTACTTGTAATGGCTGGCCAAATACTGATGGCAATGATAATAAGTCATTTTGGAGTATTGGAATCTCCAAAGGATACCATAACCTTTAAAAAAATCATTGGGGCAATATTAGTAGTCATGGGAGCAGTAATTTCACTTAAGTAGGGAATGTTGTCTAACAAATCGCTGCACCTGACCCTCACTTCGCTCGGGCAGGTGAGCTCGGACGTTAGGTGTTATTTTGATATTTGAGGTGAATGGAGTAAAATAAACGAGTGGTTAAGTGGCATCGTTTCGAACCATCGGACTTTGAATATGATTTTGAACAGGATGAACTTGCTGCACACCATGTGACATTTGAGGAGGCTGTGGAATGCTTCTTCTCTGACTATGAAGTGCGGCGGAACAAGCGATACCGTGATCGCTATCAACTGATAGGACGAAGTATCGGGGGACGTAAGCTCAAAATTATTTTTCAACTCAAACCGGGGAATATCATCCGTATAATCACAGGATGGCCAATATAACTTAAAAAGGAGGAACAATGAAAAAGAAACTTTCTGAAGAGGAAATTGACAAAATTGTAGCGGAACAAGCTGATAACGACTCGGCATGGGAAGAACCCATTCATGTTCGTAAAACAAAGCCAACTTCTTTATCTATCCCTGCAGAGATTGCTGGCCGGGCAGCTTTCTTAGCTAGGTTGCACAGAGAAGCAGGCATTGAAGAGTGGCTTATGCGCATTATTCGAGAGCGTATCGAAATAGAAGAAGTTGCTTTCGTTGAGGCGAAACATGATATAGCTGTGAAAGGGAACACCTAACCCATCGTTGCACCTGACCACGGCTATCGCTCGGCCAGGTGAGCTCAGTCGGTAGGGCTTTGGTATTTCAAGGTCTCTACAAATTTTATTATTGTAACTACAAGTTTCAAAAAACTTGACAAAAAGGGGGATTTGTCTTTAAAATAATTGAAAAATGTTAAGAGGATTTTTGGGAGGAATAGTTATCATGGGTTTGTTAAAGGGAGGATATGCAGCTACCTCAGCCTCTGCTTTACAAGTCATTGAGGCAAGTATAATGCCCACTAGACAGATAAATATAGATGAGGAGGGTAAGATTATTGAGATCTGGAGCAACAATAGTTCCAATGATTATAGGCTATGGCTTCAGGTAGGAAAAGGGCAATTAAGTGGAAGGAAGAGGGTTATGCTTAAAGATGTAAATAAAGAGATACCAGATGAAATAAAGGAGGAGTATAGGGATATACTTGAGCAATATGAAAAAATATCAGCTATTACTGATTACCACAAGGCAGGTCTGGTTTATAAATATATCCCTCCTTTGGTTTATAATACCCCATCTGATTAACCTATAATAGGCAGTATAATATTTCAGTATTTTCTAATTTTGATATTAAAATTTTTCTTGACGGGATATTTTATTTATGCTACTTTATAAATAGCCTAACTTAATAATGCAGTAATATAAAACTGCCAATAGGCAGTATAATCTAAGGTTAGGGCAAAAATAAGGAGGAACATTATGAAGGAAAAACTTACGGCAGTATTCGAGAAATCTCCGCAAGGATATATCGGGTATGTAGAAGAACTTCCTGGTGCTAACACACAGGGAGCGACTCTGGAAGAGGCCAAAATGAACTTAATTGAGGCAATTCAGTTGGTTATTGAAGCTAATCGTCAACTTGCAAAAGAGGATATTTTCGGGAAAGAAATAATAAGGGAACCATTAGGAACAATCACTGTATGAAACGACGAGATCTTATCCGTCATGTTGAAAATCATGGATGCGAATTTCTGCGTGAAGGTGGAAATCACACGGTATATGTCAACCGGAGAGAAAAGAAAGTGTCTACTATTCCTCGCCATCGAGAAATCGATCAGAACTTGTCGAATAAAATTTGTAGAGACCTTGGAATATCAAAGCCCTAATACCAGGATGTTATTTTTCAGTATTTTCTAATTTTGATATTAAAATTTTTCGTTGACAGGATATTTTATCTATGCTACTCTATAAATAGCATAACTTAATAATGCAGTAATATAAAACTGCTAATAGGCAGTATAATATAAGGTTAGACAAAATGTTCACTTCAGGGCAAAGAAGGAGGGGAAAATGTCAATTATACCAGCTTTTGAAATAGGTTTATGGAACGCCTGGATTTTCATGCTTTATTATTTCTTGCCAATGCCTTTACTGATGCTAATTCATAAAGGTCTGGCAAAAGAAGTACATGAGCCACATAGCGAGACTGAGAAGAAGCTCCATCCTGTTATGTGGATAATCTGGCTTCTTGCCGTCATATACTCTATTTTCTTGCCGTTACAGTTAGGGACGATATGGTTCTACATAGGTCTTCCCATTTCTATAGTAGGATTAATTACCTACACGATACCTATCGTGACTTTTGCTACTACCTCAATTAATAATGAACCGCTTACCAAAGGATTATACCGTTATTCAAGACATCCTATATACATCACTCAATTGGTGATGTTTATAGGGGTAGGCATAGCTTCGGCTTCGTGGGTTTTTCTACTGTTTTCGATTGTATATACAATTCTTTCGTTTGTTATTGCAATTCCTGAAGAACGGTTTTGCCTTGAGAAGTACGGCGACATCTATCGTGAATATATGAATAGGACCCCAAGATGGATAGGAATACCGAAATCGAGGGAAAGTGATTAATAAAGAGAGGGCCAAATCTATATTTTCAGTTAAAAGGATAAAAGCTATTTTTGTCTAACCAATTGTTGCACCTGACCCTCGTTTCGCTTGGGCAAGTGAGTTCTATCGTTAGGCATCAAGGGAAAAACTTAAACATACGAGGAGGATGAAAAATGGAAAAGGATGTTGAAATAAAGTTTGCTGATATTGGGGTTGAGGAAGAAGAGAGGTTTGCAGGGCAACATGTGGCTATAGTCGAGGGCAAGGTAGAGGGATGGGGAAGTAATGTCAAAGAGGCGTTTGATATGGCCAGAAGAAAGCTTCCTCAAAAAGGAAGTGAGGAAGTGTTGTTAAGGTTCATCCCAGAGGAAGGTTTGTTGGTTTTATGAAAAGCTACATCTTCTACTATCGGAAGGAAAAGACTAAAGAAGGTGAGATAATCTATAGGCCAGTAGCCTATGTGCATCTTAAAGGCAAGGATGGAAAGGGTATCTCTTTGACCCCTATATTGATTCAGGTGCAGACCTCTGTTTGTTCACAAGATCAGACTGCAATCTATTAGGATATGAATTGAAAGAGGGAAGGGAGAGACTTATTGGGGGAGTTTCTGGAGGCTTAATAAGGACATACATCCATCAGATTCTCTTGAGGATTGGAGAAATTGAACTTACGGCAGAGGTTGCTTTTGCAGAGTTAGAGGAGGTTCCAAGACTACTTGGCAGAAAGGATATTTTTAATCGCTTCCAGATAAACTTTGATGAGGATGAGCTAAAGATTTACTTTACTCCAAAGGAAAAAGGAGCCCACTAACCCTACCAGCAACCAAATTTTCCCGTTGTTTTTAGATAAAGGGAAGAGGCAGAATAATCAAGCTCGGGTATCTGGCCATCGTGATAATGGATAAAGTTATACCCCAAACTTATCCTTATATCTCTCTCTGGTTTATAACCCAGCTCGATAAATGGACTTATACCCAAACAAAATTGGTTTTCTTATAAATTCTTTTTAAGAAAATTCCAAATCTAACTAATAATGTCCAATATCCAAATCCAAATGTCCAATAAATGTCCAATGTCCAAGCCCCAATGTCCAATTCACCCCTAACGGGGTAAATGTCCAATTTCCAAATCCAAATATCCAATAATTTGTCATTGGGATTTGGGCATTGGGATTTATTATAATGATTGCTGGAAAACCAATTGCTTTTTAGTATATCACTATAAGGAGGCCTGTAGGCTAAAGCTATGAGTATCTTAGAGTCTGAAGAGAAGGTAGTGCGACCAGCCTTACCCCGATTAGCCTCGTAGCTATACTTACCATAGAATCAGCCTTTGTCTTAAGCAAATAGTCATAAGAGCGCCTGTTTTGTTAATCTTTCAAACAGAGGCTATTTCTACTTTAGGTCTAACTAATCTGGATTTTCTTACAGGAGCAAGTTTTTTAACCTTCACAAACACCAGTGGCTGCTCTTTTTCTTTCCTTGCCTTTGCTATTTTAAGATTTTCTTCTGCCAGTTCCCGATCATATTCAGGTAGAATCACCACTATCGCATCCTTAGGTATACGCTTCTCAAGTTCAGGATGCTCTAAAACATACCTGTTAAACTCTGTGGTAAGCTCTAAATTTTTCTCAAATAGTTCCTGTTTGTTCATTGCTTCATCTCCTTTTCATATCTTTGACGATACCACAGATGTCAAAAATGCTATAAAACTTGTTTCACCCACTTTTCATTTTTTAAAAATAGCATAAAACAAAGTGTTTAGTCAAGGTATTTAATGAACTTATGTTGAAAAGGGGATGGAAACAAATTTCCAACAACCTATTTACACTTCACAAAAGAACAATTACCAATATTTTCCTTCTCATCCCTTACTTTTTCAGCATAATGCCACAAGGCTTCTTCTATCATTGCCTTATTTACCTTACAGGCAACATCGTGGGTATATTTGATTATCTCATCAGAGGCGTTAGGATTTTCCTTTATTGTGAACCTTCCAACAGGACAACCTCCACCACAGATATACCTTAATTTACACCTTTTGCAGCTATCTGAATTATCTATATTTATAACCTCCAGCATCATCTTTACAACCTTCTTGTCTGGATATTCGTCATCTGAAAAGACATTGCCCAGTTTATATCTTTTAATCCCCACAAGATAAATGCAGGCATATATATCACCGTTTACATCAAGAACAGGCGTATTTCCGTGTGGTGCTCCACAACACCATATATTCCTCTCGTCTGGTCTTATCCTTTCAAGGTATCCATTCAAGGGAAAGATGTTTTTCTTATCCCAAATATTGCTTCTTACTAAATCCCTTAGCCCCTTTGCTACTACATCAGGGTCAGGTAAAAGCGATTTGGGCAAGATATTTTCGTCTGAGGTAACCGCATTAACTGAAACAAATGCAGAGCCTGCACCCCCTATTTCTTTATGATGCCTTGAAATCTCTTCTATGTAATCCATATTATGTGAGGTTAGGGTTGCGCGAAGTGCAACCTCTAAACCAGCCCTTCTTATCTTTTCAATATTTTTTACAAT
Organism: bacterium; assembly: GCA_040753555.1. NCBI lineage: Bacteria > bacterium. The sequence continues at coordinate 6,332 of JBFMDZ010000049.1, read as the reverse complement.
ATTATCGTATGAGCCTTTTTTATTTCTATAGGGTCTAGTGAGGTTATGAAGCCCTTTTGGCCCATCAATATCGCATAAAAATGTTATGTTATATCTCTTTGCCCATTCAATCAGGTCTTTGGGTAATAGGGTAAGATTGCTGGTTAAATGATATTTTATTTGCAGTTTCGGATGCCCTTTTTTTACCTTATCCTCACAATAAATGATAACCTTCTTTGCTAATGGCCAGTTTAAAAGTGGCTCACCGCCAAAAAAGACAACCTCAAGATTCCCTCCCTCTATTATTGCCTTTGACAATTTATCAATCCCTCTATAGGCAACCTCTTCTTTCATCATAAGGTTTTCTGATTTTTTATAGGTCTTTTCTCCGTTTAAGCAATAGACACATCCCAAATTACAACCTTGGGAAAGAAGCAGATAAAGGGAAAGCCCTGATGTTTTTGAACCCTCAGGATTATTTGTCTTTATCCGATAATCCTCTTTGTCATTGTCTTCAACAATGATATTATGATAAAGCAAAAGTTCAAGAAGCCTCTTATCCCTTATGTTATTGACATCCTCTAAAAGGCTTAAGATATGCTCTTTTCCCTTATCAATCAGGATAGGCTTAATCCGGCCGCCGTTTAATAATAAAAGCGAGTTATTTCTTCTAAATTTTATCAGGTGTTTGGTGAGGGTCATGTTTAGTTATATCCTAATGTTATGTAAAAATAGCTGTCCATGCGGTGCACCCCTACACATCAGCCTCATCTCATCAGGCCTGCTACTGTGCAAATTACGCACCTTGTTGTGCAACCTACTGTGCAACTTTTTGTGCAACCATATGTGCAACTTGTTGTGCAACCTGTGCAACCTCCTGTGCAACCTACTGTGCAACTTACTGTGCACTTCCAAAAACATATAAAAGAACCTGTGCAACTTGTTATGCAACCTACTGTGCAACTTGCTGTGCAGCTTTTTATGCAACTTGCTGTGCAACCTACTGTGCAACCTGTTGTGCAACCTGTGCAACTTGCTGTGCAGCCTATACAAAGTGCGCACATTTTCCCTGCAATTGCCACATCTATGGCATATAGACCATTATCCCTACTTCTCACATACATTACACCATCTTCTCCTATTGCGGGAGAGTAGTACACATCGCCTCCAGTAAGATATTTCCACCTTAGCGTTCCATCAGGGTTTATGGCATATAAATTTTTATAACTTCCCACATAGATTACACCATCTTCTCCTATTGCAGGAGAAGATGCCACATTGCCTTGAGTAAGATATTTCCACCTTAGCGTTCCATCAGGGTTTATGGCATATAGATTTTTATCCCAACTTCCCACATAGATTACACCATCCTCTCCTATTGCGGGAGATTTCACACCGCCCCTAGTAAGATATTTCCACTTTAGCCTTCCATCAGGGTTTATGGCATATAGGTTACTATCCCCACTTCCCACATAGATTACACCATCCTCTCCTATTGCAGGAGAAGATTCCACATGGTATTCAGTAGAATATTTCCACCTTAGCGTTCCATCAGGGTTTATGGCATATAGATTATTATCACAACTTCCCACATAGATTACACCATCCTCTCCGATTGCAGGAGATGACCACACCTCACCTTTAGTACAATATTTCCACTTTAGCTTTCCATCAGGGTTGATGGCATATAAATTTTTATAACTTCCCACATAGATTACACCATCCTCTCCTATTGCAGGAGAACATTCCATCCGGTCTCCAGTAAAATATTTCCACCTTAGCGTTCCATCAGGGTTTATGGCATATAAATTTTTATAACTTCCCACATAGATTACACCATCCTCTCCTATTGCAGGAGAAGATTCCACATTGCATTCAGTAACATATTCCCACCTTAGCGTTCCATCAGGGTTTATGGCATATAAATTGTCATAACTTCCCACATAGATTACACCATCCTCTCCTATTGCAGGAGAGGAATTCACATTGCCTCCAGTAGGATATTTCCATTTCACAGGATTTGGGATTTCTTCTGCAAATACCCTTTCACTCCCCAAGACAGGCAGAAGGGATAAGACTTCATAGCCTACACCTGCCAAAATAAACTTCCCTGTTTTTTCTAAGAATTCCCTCCTATTGCACTTTGCAGACATAAAAAGCCCACATTCCTTACATTTTTCTCCTTTCCTTTCGTTTTTCATTTAACCTCTCTCTTTAAGGAATATCCTTGTAGTCTCTCTTGTACCCATAGATTGACCAATGTCTCTATTGAAATTCCTTCATTCTGATAAGCTTTTTGCATAAGTTTATCCAGCCTATCAGAAAGGGTAATTACATATTCATGGGTTGGACAAGATGCAATATTGTATTCAACGGGTGTTAGATATTCTGCATAATCTGTAACATCATGATTTTCCCAAAAATTGGATAAATCCTCAAAGGATTTAAACTCCTCTGGCAATTTTTCCTTTTTATTGTTTTTTCTCATATCTATTTCTCTCTTTTTGTGTCATATCTCTAGCTGTATTTATCAAAATCCGATTATCCTTTTTATAAATAAAGAAAGTAGCAAGATATCTTCCGCTCTCTGTCCTTCCAAAAGCCACATAAACATTTTCTCCCTTTATCTTGCCTTTCTCAATCCGTTCTATACGAGGATGTTTCTTAAAAACTTCTTTTACCTCCTCTATCTCAATATGATGCTTCCATTTCAGCTTATCTACTACATCCCTACGCCAGATGTAGCCTTTAATCTTCACTGGCTATATTTTTAGGCTCTTCACGGAATATAACGGGTAAATAATATTTTTAAGAAAGATTATCTTAAGGGTTATTAGGATGTCAAGGATTTTTTGTGCTGAAGATATGGAAATAAGGAAAGAGGCCGACATAGAGAAGGTAATATTATTCTTGTATGTGTTTAAGCTTCCTCATTAAAGAGCCAGAAATCGCTTTGTTTAATTGTAAATTTTAAATTGTAAATTTTAAATTGTAAATTTTTTCTTAAATTAAAAAATCTACATCAAAATTTCAACATTTCTCTTTCATTTTACAATTTGCAATCTAGCCTTTGCAATTTACAATGTTTAGCTTTAGCTAAACACATACCCTACCAGCAACCAAATTTTCCCGTTGTTTTTAGATAAAGGGAAGAGGCAGAATAATCAAGCTCTGGTATCTGGCCATCGTGATAATGGATAAAGTTATATCCCAGACTTATCCTTATATCTCTATCTGGTTTATAACCCAGTTCTATAAATGGATTTATACCCAAACAAAATTGGTTTTTAAGTAAATTCTTTTTAAGAAAATTCCAAATCTAACTAATAATGTCCAATATCCAAATCCAAATGTCCAATAAATGTCCAATGTCCAAGCCCCAATGTCCAATATCAGATTTTAAGCATTGGTCATTGGGATTTGGGATTTTGTTTGTCATTGGGATTTGGGCATTGGGATTTATTATAATGATTACTGGAAAACCAATTGCTTTTTAGTATATCATTATAAGGAGGTCTGTAGGCCAAAGCGATGAGTATTTTAGAGTCTAAAGAAAAAGTAGTGCGACCAGCCTTATTCCGATTAGCCTCGTAGCTATACTCACCATAAGTGCTTAAGCCAGAAGCACATTCGCGCTGAATGTTTGCGATAAAGGAAAGCTCAGAGCTTGAAGAATGAGAAACATCTCCCTTGTCTTCTATACTACTTATATTATGACTGCATTTTACCTGGGTGTTTAAACCATTAGTGGGTTGAAGGCTAAACTCTCCACCTATAGACTTAATGGAAGTATTAGAAGGGTCACTACGGGTATATTGGGCATAGGTTTTTAGGTTATTGAGGGGTTTGTAATTAAAGGCAAGGATAAGGTTATTACTGATCAGATAGAGGGCTAGATGTGATTTGGTATAAAATTCAGGGGCAAAAAATTTATAATGCAGTAAAATAAAAACCGCTAATAGGCAGTATAATATCAGGATGTTATTTTTCAGTATTTTCTAATTTTGATATTAAAATTTTTCTTGACAGGATATTTTATTTATGCTACTCTATAAATAGCCTAACTCATAATGCAGTAATATAAAACTGCCAATAGGCAGTATAATCTAAGGTTAGGCTTATATATACTATAATTACAACGGGAGGATGATTATCTATGTTTGAGGTTGAATATTTAACTGGCAAGAACGGCCATCAAAAGGCGGTTGTAATTCCTATTAAAGTGTGGAGACAGATAATTCCGAAAGATGACATTTCTATTGAAGAATTATCTGAAGAAATGGAAGATTACTGTTTAAACAAAGCAATGGATGAAGCTCAGAAAACTCCTTTGTTGAATCGCAAAGAAGCGTTAGCTTATTTAGAGAAAGAGTCAAGGTGAAAGTTCTGTATCGTGAATTATTTCTGAAAGACCTTAAAAAGTTAAGAAAACAACCCATTTATGAACAGATTGTTGAGTTTGCTTTTACAACTTTACCAAAGATTAAAACATTACGAGAGGTCTCTGGTGTTAAAGCAATGAGGAGACATCCAAAACGTTATCGTATTCGTATCAGTAATTATCGCATGGGAATAGAAGTCAAAGGTGATACTATTGAAATAATGCGGGTTTTACATAGAGGAGAATTTTATCGATATTTCCCTTAGGAATCCGAAAGCCTAACAAGTCGTTGGAGCGGACGTGCTAACGCACGCCGCTCAACTCAATCGTTAGCAGGTATGACAACTATGAAGAGATGGATAGTTTTTGATGCTATGGGGGTAATTTTTGAGGTTGGAGATGACACGAATGACCTGCTAGTTCCATTTGTTCAGCAGCGTCACAAAGTCTCAAAGGAACGTATCAACGAGTTATACATAGAGGCCAGTCTGGGGCGGATAACCTCCGAACGATTCTGGAACGAAGTTGGTCTGGGCACCTACTATCCGGCGATTCAAACTGAATACCTTGATACGTGCCTGACGCTTGATAGGGAGTTTCCCATTGTCGTGGAAAGGCTCGCCGCGCGATACTTCCTCGGTTTGCTCTCGAATGATGTGGGCGAGTGGTCTGTCTACTTGATGAAGAAGCACTCTCTTGAGTTCTTCGATGTCGTCGTGGTTAGTGGTTTCGTCGGCTACCGAAAGCCTGACCTGAAAATCTACGAGATCTTCTTGCAGGAAGCAAAAGCGACAGCCGGCTCATGTGTCTTTGTCGACGACAGACACAAGAATCTCCGAACAGCAAAAACGTTGGGATTCAAGACCATTCACTTTGAAAGAACACCGGAACTGAACACGTTCACTCCTGACGCTCGAATAAGGTCATTTGTGGAATTGGAGGAAAAGACCAGAAGAATCTGCTAACAAGTCGTTGCAGCGGACGGCGAGGGACTGTGCCGTGATTGAAAGTTTTGTAGTATTTCAATAGGTAATCGTGTTTACAAAGTTTAGTGGCAATCCCCCCCGCCGCCGCTGAACTCGTCGTTAGGCAATAAATATTTCATTTTAGAGGCACCATATGCACGTTTATATTCTTTTTGCCCATCCAAGCAAGAAGTCCTTCAACAAAGAGGTTCTTGAGGCATTTACTCGAGGTCTTAGTGACAGTGGACACACTTATGAGATTGGCGATTTATATGAGATGGACTTTATCTCGGAAATGGATGTTGATCAGTACGAACGTGAAGTTGGACTTGACCCTGAAGCACCCATACCGAAAGATATCAAGATAGAGCAGGAAAAAATCGATAGGGCTGATGCTTTAGCTTTTATATATCCGGTCTGGTGGAGTGATTGCCCTGCAAAGCTAAAGGGCTGGTTCGATAGAGTGCTTACATATGGATATGCTTACTTTTATGATAAGAACGAGGAACGATACACAAAGATTGATATCAAGAAGACTATTGTTATTTGTTCGGCTGGGCATACATTGGAACACCTCGAGGAAACCGGAATTGCAGAGAGCATGAAACAAATCATGCTTAATGATAGGCTTCTTGGGGTAGGAGTGAAGGAAGCGAGGATGGAAATTCTTGGAGGGATGATGCCAAAAGATGATATGTATCGGCAAGAGAACCTTAAAAAAGCTTATAATCTTGGTAAGAACCTATGAAGAAGCAATTGCCTAACCCATCGCTTCCCCTGACCACGGCTATCGCTCGGGCAGGTGAGCTTAATCGTTATCTGCACCATCCCACTACCCTACCAGCAACCAAATTTTCCCGTTGTTTTTAGATAAAGGGAAGAGGCAGAATAATCAAGCTCGGGTATCTGGCCATCGTGATAATGGATAAAGTTATACCCCAGACTTATCCTTATATCTTTTTCTGGTTTATAACCCAGTTCTAAAAATGGACTTACCTTATAGTCAT
>JBFMDZ010000048.1 GCA_040753555.1 bacterium | reverse complement strand
ACAACACCCTGAAACCCCTTTCCCTTTGAGACAGCAGATACCTTAACAATCTCGTTCTCTTTAAATATATCGGCACCTATTTTATCACCTATCTTATAATCAAATTCTCCCCTAAATTCCATAAGATGCTTTTTGCAAGAAAGCCCCTGCTTTTTAAAATAGCCCCTTTTTGGAACACCTGGTCTTTTATCTTCTCCATATCCCAATTGAATTGCATTATATCCATTCTTTTCCTTTGTCCTTGTATTAACAACAAAGCAGGGACCAGCTGATATGGCTGTTGCTGGAACAACCTTTCCTTCCAGAAAAACCTGTGTCATCCCAATCTTTTTCCCTAATAATCCGCTCATTTCTTTATCTCAACATCAACGCCTGCTGGAAGATTAAGGTCCATCAGGCTTGATATTGTCTCATTTGTAGGGTCTGTAATATCAACAACCCTTTTGTGAACCCTTATCTCAAATTGCTCACGGGATTTCTTATCAATATTTGTAGACCTCAATACCGTATACCTTGAGATTTTTGTAGGAAGTGGAATTGGTCCAATACAGGTTGCTCCTGTCCTCTTGACTATATCAACTATCTCCCTTGTTGATTTATCAAGGATTCTATGGTCAAATGCCTTAAGCACTATCCTTACCTTTTCTTTATTCATTTTAAAATCTCCTTCTGTATTTCAGCTGGAACTTGCTCATAATTGGAGAATTCCATTGTATATATGCCCCTTCCTTGTGTTATTGAGCGAAGAATTGTAGCATAGCCAAACATAGAGCAAAGGGGAATTTCTGCCTTTATTATCCTTCCATCTCCCTTTGTTTCCATATCAAGGATTCTTGCCCTCTTTTTGTTTATATCACCTATAACATCACCAAGATAATCCTCTGGCGTTGTTATCTCTATCTTCATTATTGGCTCTAAAAGAATTGGTTCTGCCTTTTTCATTCCATCACGAAAGGCAATTACAGCCGCATTGCGAAAGGCAATATCAGATGAATCTACCTCATGGAATGAGCCATCGTGCAATGTAACCTTTACATCAACAACGGGGAATCCACCAAGAACACCGTTTGTTGCTGCCTCTTCCACTCCCTTCTTGATAGAAGGAATATACTCCCTTGGAATCCTTCCCTGAATGATTTTGTCAACAAACTCAATTCCACAACCAGCCTCTGCTGGCTCCATTGTTATTATTACATGGCCATATTGACCCCTTCCACCCGATTGCTTGATATACCTTCCCTCTGATTCTGTCTTTCTTTTGATGGTTTCCTTATAGGCAACCTGAGGAGGGCTTGTTTTAAGCTCAACACCAAATTCCCGATAAAGCCTCTCTACCATTATCTCTAAATGAAGCTCTCCCATTCCCCATATAATGCTCTGTCCTGTCTCTTTATTAAATGTCATCTTGAATGTTGGGTCTTCTGTAATGAGCTTGTTTATAGAAATACTCATCTTTTCTTCGTCTTTAACTGTCGCAGGTGTAATTGCCATAGAGATAACAGGCTCTGGAAAGTGCATACTTTCAAGGAGTATTGGGTATTCTGGGCTTGTCAATGTATCACCCGTTGATGCCTCTTTAAGACCAACAATCGCACCTATCTCGCCACAATGTAGCCTTTTTATCTCCTCCCTCTTGTTTGCATGAACCCTGAAGATTTTTGTTATCCTTTCATTCTTATCCTTTGTTGTATTATAAAGGGTCTTTCCAACATCAAGATGTCCTGAGTAGACACGGATATATATAAGGTTTCCTGCAAATGGGTCTGATGCTATCTTAAATAAAAGGGAGGATAAAGGCTCATCATCAGATGCCTGACGCTCCTCATATTCATTATTTTTTGGATTTATTCCCACAATTGAGGAAATGTCAACGGGTGAGGGAAGAAAGTTAACAATTGCATCCATAAGTGGCTGAACGCCCTTGTTTTTAAATGATGCTCCACAAAGAACAGGGAATATATTACAGTTAATTGTCTCTTTTCTTATTATCCTCTTTATTTCATCAGAAGAAATTATCTCGTCAGAGAGGTATTTTTCCATAATTTCTTCACTATATTCAGAAATTGTTTCTATGAGCTTGTGATGAGCCATTTCTACCTTTTCTTGTAAGGGTTTTGGAATGTCTATCTTTTTATAGGCAATTCCCTCTTCATCTTCCCAAACAATAAGTTTTTTTTCTATTAAGTCAATTACACCCTTAAATTCGCTTTCAGCTCCATAGGGAATTTGAATTAAAACAGGTTTTCCAGAAAGCCTTTTTTTCATCATATCAACAACCTTATCCATATCTGCACCAGCCCTATCCATCTTATTGATAAATGCAATCCTTGGGATTCTATATCTATCTGCCTGACGCCATACAGTCTCTGTCTGTGGCTGGACACCACCAACAGCACAAAATATGGCAATTGCACCATCAAGGACTCTAAGGCTTCTTTCAACCTCAATGGTAAAATCAACATGGCCAGGCGTATCAATGATATTTATCTGATGACCCTTAAAGAAGCAGGTTGTTGCCGCAGATGTTATGGTTATTCCCCTTTCCTGCTCCTGTTCCATCCAATCCATAACCGTTGTTCCCTCATCAACCTCTCCAATCTTATATGTTCTTCCTGTATAGTAAAGGATTCTCTCTGTTGTTGTTGTCTTTCCAGCATCTATATGTGCCATAATGCCAATATTCCTTATCTTTTCAATAGGGATATCTCTTGTCATTTTTTTTGTCTCTACCATTTCCTTTCTTTCTGTTAACATAAAATTTTTAAATAGTATAACCCATTTTGAAACATTTTGTCTATTATTTTTTCAATTACCCTATATTTTTTGACAGTTTAAGCTAGGAATGTTTATAATGGCTTTATGATACTTGAAAAGATAATTGAGAAAAAGAAAGAGGATATAAAGAGAAAAAAGGCATTTCCCCTTCCTGTAGCTTCTTTAGAAAAGAGGGATTTTAAAGAAACAATATCAAAGAAAAAAATAAGCCTAATTGCTGAGATAAAGTATGTATCGCCAAGTTTGGGAAAGATTAAACCATCCCATCCTGTAGAATTTTTGGCAAAACTCTATGAAAATAATGGTGCGTCTGCTATATCTGTTGTTTGTGAAAAGGATTTTTTTGAAGGTGATATAAGGTTTTTAAAAAGCGCAAAAATTGCTTCAAGCCTTCCCATTTTAAGAAAGGATTTTATAATAGACCCCTGGCAGATTGAGGAATCCATTGCCTATGGAGCAGATGCTATTCTTCTTATTGCCTCCTGCCTTAATTTTAATCTTTTAGCCGAGCTTAAAAAGGAGGCAGAAAAAGCAAAAATTCCTACCATTATTGAGGTTCATAATGAAGATGAGCTTTCGTTTTCCTTAAAAATAGGTGGAGAAATCATTGGAATAAACAACAGAGACCTTAATACATTTAAGACAGACATAAATACGACCTTAAGGCTTAAACCTCTTATTCCAGATGATAGGATTGTTATCTCAGAGAGTGGAATAAAAACAAGGGATGATATCCTTCTTTTGGAAAAAATTGGAATTCAGGGTGTTCTTATAGGAGAATCCCTCCTTACATCAAGAAACATCCCACAAAAGATGAAAGAATTATTGGGAGATTGATCCCACCTTTATTAAATGGATGGCAGGAAAAAAGCCTCTTAACAGCAAGGAATATACCTTTTGTTTTGTATTTTTTTAATGCTTGTAAGGCATAGTTAGAGCAGCTTGGATAGAATCTGCAATTTCTACCAAGAAATGGCGAGATTAGCCTTTGGTAGACCTTAATTAAAAAAACAAGTAGCCTAATCATAGTAATGAAAGAAATAGGATTTCTAAAGATCTGTAAGGCAAAGATTGACGAAGAATTACAACAATTGAATTATCCAAAAATTTTTCCCTATACCTCCAGCATATCTCCTTCATCCTTCTCTTTAACTTATTCCTTAAAATAGCACCCTTTATTTTCTTTGAGATAGAGATACCAATTTTCCCTTTTTTGTCTTTTAAAAGATAAAGGCTAATTCCTCCTTTTCTGTAGCATCTTCCATTTGTAATAATATGAAGAAATTCCTTTTTATTAAGCCTTAATTTAGACAGTAAGCCTTTTTCTTTCCTTTGCCCTTCTTCTTGCAAGCACCGCCCTTCCACTTTTTGAATCCATCCTCTTTCTAAATCCATGTGTTCTTTTTCTTTTTAAATTATGTGGTTGATATGTCCTTTTCATAAAAAAATTATAAAGGCTTTAAGAAAACTTTGTCAATATTTTCATCCATCTATTTGGGGTTTGCTTGAAATTCAATTGATTTTTAGTATATAATATGAGAAAATGCTTGAGGTAGTTGAGCTAAAGAAATATTTCTCCCTCAAGGCTTCTTTTTTTTCAAAGACAAAGGGAGCAATAAAAGCCCTTGATGGTGTAAGTTTTTCTTTAGAAAAAGGAAAAATCCTAGGTATTGTTGGAGAGAGTGGATCTGGAAAATCAACCCTTGCAAAGGTTATATTAGGTCTTTCTCCACCTACATCTGGAGCCATTTATTTTGACGGAAAGGAGGTTTCATCAAAGACTAAAGGGAAAAACATTTCTATTGTCTTTCAAAACCCAGATTCCTCCTTAAGCCCAAGAAAGAGGCTTTATGATATATTAAAAGAACCACTCATTATTCATAAAATAGAAGATAAGGAAAAAAGGATAGATGAGCTTCTCTCTTTAATTGGCTTTAAAAGAGAGGATCTTAAAAAATATCCCCATCAATTTTCAGGTGGACAAAAACAAAGAATAGCCATTGCAAGGGCTTTGTCAATAAAACCGAAGCTTCTTATCGCCGATGAGCCTGTATCATCCCTGGATGTATCAATGAGGGGAGGGATAATCAACCTTTTGTTTTCTCTTGTCAGCGAATTTTCTCTTTCCCTTTTGTTTATCTCACATGATTTAGCTGTAGTTTCCTATATTGCTGATGATGTTGCTGTTATCTATTTGGGAAAGATTGTTGAAAAAGGAGCGGGGGATGAGATTTTTAAAAACCCAAAGCATCCCTACACAAAATCCCTCATTGCCTCAATTCCTCCATGCCATCCAAGGGAAAGAAGATTTGTTAATATCTCACTCAGTGAAGAACATTCCAAACAAGGATGCCCATTTTACCCAAGATGCCCGGAAAAGAAAGGGATTTGTGAAATAAAAGACCCACCCCTTACTTTTTTCTCAAAAGAGCATTTTGTTCTATGTCATAATGTTTCACCTTAAATCTATAATCTTTAAAAATAATTCACAATGTTTGAGAGGATTTACTATTGAACCCTCAATTTTTTCCCAATGGCTGGTTGAACCTGTGCCAACAAGCTTATATACTGCCAAATCTTTCCCAGTTTGGTCTAAACCCTCCATGCTTAAGCTCAAAATTACAATCTGAAACATCATTCCATACCTTTGCACCCTTGTTCACATAGCTCCAAGCACCGGAGAGTGTATGCCCTACCCCTATTCCAATCCAGTAATCAAAACCCATATAGAAATAATAGGTGGGATTAGAATTACGCTTATATCCAGAATAGATATATCCCCATAAATCCCGATTAAACCCTAGCCCGATCAAAACAATGGTTAAAATCTTTAATCCTTTCATTTTCCTTTTACCTCCTCAATCTTTTTTATAAAGTCTTCAAAAAGCATCTCTTTCCCAAAATAGAGAGAAAAAATCTTATTTCCTTGAAAAGATAGATACAAAATCCTTTGGTTTAATACAAAAGATATTAGAAGAGGTTGCAAAGATTAAAGAAAAAGATTAATCTATCAATGTGCGATAATGTTCTATCTTAAGCTTGTAATCTTTAAAAATACGCTAAAGAATATACTTAGGGAGCATTCATTATTAAAAATTCTCTTTGTGGGTAGCCTCTCAAGCCTCCTTCTTTTTTCCATATTCTTTCTTGTCTACAGAGGATGTATTTTTATTAAGGTCTTTCCATTTGGAGAGCTTCTTATAGAAAGGGGCTTATTTCTATTCTTCCTTACAATATTCTCTTTAATTGTCTTCTCAAGCCTTATAACATCCCTCTCTACCTTATATACCTCAAAAGAGGTTTCTCTATTAAGAAGCCTTCCCATTCCCATATCTTCCATATTCAATGTAAAGTTTCAAGAGGCAACCATCCTTTCCTCCTGGGCACCCATTATCTTCTGTATCCCTATTATCACAGGATATGGAATAGCTATGAGGTCATCTTTTTTTATATATCCATTTATTATTTTTGCAATTCCTCTGCTTACCCTAATATCATCAAGTATTGGCACAGGGCTTTTCCTTATTCTCTCCTTATTTTTTCCAATAAAAAAAGGTTTTCTTTTAAGCATTGGTCTTTTTCTTTTATCCATCCCCCTTTTTCTATTTTGCCTAAAATTTGGAATATTTAAAGAAATTCCAGATAAACCATTTGAATTCTTTGGAAGGCTTATTGAGGGAATGGCATTTTCAACTAATCCCCTTCTTCCATCTACCTGGTTTGTAAAGGGGCTAAAACTAGCAGAAGATAAAAGCCTGGAATCTATCTTCTATTTTTTTGTCCTCTTGGTAAATGCCTTGTTTCTTTTTACAATTACAAATTCCTTTGCCTCTCTTTTTTATCTTAAAGGGATGGAGAGGATAGAAAGTTCTGGGAGCCATTCAAGGAAAATGAACCTTTTTAAGCTCATAAGGAGCCTTTTCTTCTTTCTTCCAAAAAGAATAAAAGCCTTATGCGCTAAAGACATTACGGTATTCTTAAGGGATCCTATGCAGATTGCCCAATTCTTAATCTTCTTTGGGATAATGTTTATCTATATCCTTAACCTTCCAAGAACACCCTATCAAATTGATGTCCTTTATTGGAAATTTCTTATTCTTTTCTTGAATATATCTGCTTTATCCCTCATTACCTCTACCCTTACCACAAGGTTTGTCTTTCCCTTAATAAGCCTTGAGGGAAAAAGGTTTTGGGTCTTAATGACATCACCCCTTACAAAAAAAGCCCTTATCCTGCAAAAACTTATCCTTAACACCTTTATATTTTTTTTCATTACAGAAGGCTTAATGACATTTTTAAATAAAATCCTTGCAACAGAAGCCTACATTTCCTTCCTTTCCTTTATAATGATAGGAATTATAAGCATTATCCTTGCCTCATTATCTGTTTGTCTCGGTGCTATTTATCCCGATTTTAAGAAGGAAAATCCTACATCTATTGTTTCCGGGCTTGGTGGGACAATAAATGCCATTATAAGCCTATTCTATTGCCTTTTTTCTATCCTTATAATAGCCGTTCCAGCATCCTCTTATGCTTTAAATAGGCTCTCTCCTTTTATGATTATAAAAAGGCTTTCAACAGAAATAGGGTTTTTTCTTTTATTCTCCATTTTTGCCTTTTTTATTCCCTTAATCCTTGGAATAAGGAGGCTGGAGAAGGTAGAGGTATAAAGGGTTATTGTTTATTTATAATATCCTTGCTAAATTCCCATTTTCCGCTACCCTACCATAAGAATTGACTATACTTCAAAAAATCTATTATGTTTTGGCTCTAAAAAGCCGATATATATATACTCAAATAAAAGGCTAATGGCTAATACATAAATCCATTTCAAAAGACATAACTTCTTGTAAAATAAAGACCTTACAGACCCTTATGAAACTGCTTCTAAACATCAAAAATTATCCTGGCTGTCCAGCCATCTTTCCTTTTTTTTATCTCTAGATTATGATATGTAACCGTCTTTATCTCCATCTTTAATAGATGGCTTTTGTTTAGTTTTTCTCCAAAGGCAGAAACAGATATATTATTTCCTGAAATCTCTGTTTTGAATCTCTTAAGGAGATAGCCTTTTCCTGTAAAGCAAAATAAAAGCTCAGATAGGGTATTTACAAGCATTTCATCATACCCATTTCCACTTGATGAGATTTTTATTCTTTCACAACACCTAACATTTGACAAATCTGCCAATATTGAAAACATCCCATAAGCAGAATTTGAAAATAGCTCTTCCTTTGTCCTTCCAAAGGCAATTATTCCAATATCTGCTGTATGCTCAAAGAGCTTAAACCTTAATTCCTCTTTTATTAGCTTTTTTATCCTTGCCTCTATTTTTGAAATAGAGCCATTGTTATCAATAATAATATCAGAAAATTGGATTCTTTCTTTATCGCTTGGCTGATTTTCCATTCTTCTTAAAACATCAAAAGCCTCCCACCCAGATTTACTCATTCTTTTTAAGATTTTTTCTTTATTGCACATTACAAAGATTGTTTTATCAATAATTGTCTTTAATTTTGTCTCAATCAAAAATGGGGCAACAACAACAATTAGCGAAGAATTAGAGCTTTTTATCATCTCCTTTATTCTCTTTATAATTAAAGGATGGGTCATTTTATTCAATGTTTTTAGCTTTTTTTTGTCAGAAAATACAATATCTGCCAAAGCAGGTCTCTCAATAGTTCCAAATGCCTTGATTATATCTCTTTCTTTTTCTTTTAATACGCTATGACCAACAATATCAGCATCAATTACAAAAGCCCCATATTTTTCAAAAATCTTGGCAATGGTTGTCTTTCCAGAACCAATCCTTCCTGTGAGACCAATAATCATTTCTCTTTACATAACCTCAAGAAATTTTGGGAATATGAATCCTGTGGCTCTATTTTTAAAACATATTCAAATTCTTTGACTGCCTTCTTGTATTTCTTTTGTGTGTAATATATTGAACCAAGATTTCTCCTTGCTATAATATTGTTTTTATCTGCATTTATCATTAAAAGACAGATTTCCTCTATTTTATCCATTCTTCCCTGCTCCTTATAAATATTCCCAAGGTTTGTGTATATCTCCATAATCCTTGGATAATCGGGAGAGAATGTGGCAATATTGGTAAGCACCCTTTTCGCACCATCTATCTTTTTGTAAAAGATATAGGCATCAGCAATTTTATGGAGGTTTTCAAGGGAGATTCCATTCTTCTCTTCAATCTTTAAAGCCTCGGTAAAGTATTTTTCTGCCTCCTCATAGTTTGCATTCCTTCCATAGATTACACCAATGTTGTTATATGCACCAACATAAAAGGGGTTCCAAAAGATTGCCTTTTTGTAGCAAGCCATAACCCTTGCCTCTGTATCTTCTCCGGTAAGCTCCTTCTTAAAATCATAGGCAAGACCTATGGTATTATGATTATTTGCATCCTGGGGGAAAAGGCTTATTGTCCTTTCTATCCTTAAAATTACCTTCCCTAGATAATCCTTATCCCTTTTTGCCTTTGCATCCTCAAGCAAAAGCCTTACCACCTCCCCCTGATACCAATCAATTGTTGGATTTAGCCTTACCGCTTCTTCATATTCCTTTAATGCCCTGCTTGCATCCCTTGTTCCAGCCTTATAATGAACATCGGCAAGGTATATATTTCTGGTTAAAAAGAAAAAAATAGAAATAATAAGAATAGAGGTTCCAAAAAGAGCCATCCTTATGGGCTTTATGTTTTTATTCATTCTAATCGCTGTACCCTGCTTTTTTTCCTTTTTAGAAAATAAGCCGGCAATACCCATTGTTATCCATAGGGTTGAAAATACAGGCGTAACGCCAAAGGAAAATAGGGTTTGGATAAAATAAGAAAGACAACCACAGGCAATCCCAAAAATTATAAACCTTTCTTCATTTTTAATCTCAAAACCTTTTTTTATAGAAAAATAAATAAGGGAAACTATAAGCCAAAGATAGATAATTAAGCCAAAAATCCCCCTTGTTACAGCTATATCAAGGAATTCATTGTGTGCAGAATCTGCCTTTGCATCTCCCTCAATCCTGAATACACCCATTGACCTATACTTAAGATAGACATTACCAAGTCCATCAAGACCAACGCCAAATATAGGGTAATGCTTAATGATATTTAAGGTATCCTTCCAAATATACAGCCTAACGCCTGCAGATCCTTCAAATCCATGTGATGTTGCCTGATAGGCAATTTCTGATACCTTTTGTGTATGCTCCTTTCCTGTAAATGTTGTAAGAAACCTTTTAATAGTAGATGTTTCTGGCTTTATGTTATAATATATCCCTGGGATAAAAAATATAAGGGAAATTAAAAGGGCTTTTTTTGTCGTCTTATATTTTATAACCAAAAATAAAAGCAATAATAGACCAAAGAATAGGCCAATATAACAAGCCCTTGTATTGCTTAAGAAAAATCCAAGACAAATAAGGAAAAAGATTACCCAATAAATTATGGCTTTTATCCTATTTGTTGTAAAAAGAAGCCTTCCAAAAGCAATGGGAAGGAGGATGGTGATATAGCCTGCAAAGAATACTGGGTTTCCAAAGGAGGAGGATACCCTATTTCTGCTTCCAGCAGCTCCGCTCCAGGAAAAGAAATCAAGACCATAATGCTGAATTACCCCATAGATTGAGCAAATAGCACCTGTTATTAGCAAAATATCAACAAGGAGAATAACAGATTTTCTCTCAAAAAAAGAAACAACAGAGAAAAATAAAATAAGATAGCAAATTAGGGATAAAAGCCCTTCATAATGTCTATAATACCCAAATATGGAGACAATCTTGTTTACAGAGAATAATACAGAAAGAAGGCTTATAATAAAAAAAGCCAGAACAGGAAATTTTAATGGAGAAAGGTTTATCTTTTCTTTCCCCAATATAAACCTTATTGCCCATCCTATAAGGATTATTAAGCAAAGGATATACATAAGAACAAGCTTTGATAGGTCAAAGACATTATAAAGCCTTGTGTCAAAATACACAGGAATAAGAAAAATTGAGGCAAAAACCCCACATTTTATGAGAATTTCAGAGAAAAACAATAGGTGTTTCATTTAAAAACTTAAAACTCAAAACTAATTGCATTTGTTTCGTATATATGGTTACTTTTCATTGTTTATTCCTTCTACAATTTTTATTTCATCTTCGGTTAAGCCGTAAAGTCTGTAAACCATCTGGTCAATCTGATCTCCGTATTTCTTGATCTTTGCCTGCTTCGTGGAGTTCTGAAAATAATCGTCATCTTCTGTAATGGCAAAGATTTTGCCTACGAAGCCTTTGAAAAAGCATATCCCTATTATACAATTAACTGTTATCTTTTCTAAAACCAATTTTAAGTTTTGGTTTTTCTGGTACAGTCAGTAGTTCTTTCAAAATTTCAAATATGCGTTTAATTTGCTGGTCATGTTCTTGAATCTTCCATAGTATGTCCTTGTGAGTTGCTAACACTTGTCTTAACTTTACAAAGGCACGCATTATTTCAATATTAATCTGAATTGCTCTTTTACTCCTCAGCACACTTGATAACATTGCTACACCCTCTTGAGTAAAGGCATACGGTCTATATCTTAATCCCATTTTGTCGCCTTTCAAATTCCTCTTTACTTAATTGAAACATAAAATCTTCTGGAAACCGTTCAATATTTCTATTTACTGCCTGCTTGAGAACCTTTGTTGCTACTCCATAAAGTTTTGATAAGTCCCTGTCAAGCATTACTTTTTGGTCTCTGATTAAAAGTATTTTATTTTCTATAATTTCTTGAGGTATTAATGACTTTGTTTTATCTTTCATTTATTGTCTCCTTCAACGATTTTTATTTCATCTTCAGTTAAGCCGTAAAGTTTATAAACCATCTGGTCAATCTGGCGTTCGTATTCTTTGACTTTTGCCTGTTTGTCTGGATTTTCTAAATAATCGTCATCATTCGTGATTGCAAGGATTTGGTCTGCAAGGGAAATGAAGGGTTTTTGAGTATTCTCAGAAATATTTTTTAAGGGCAGCGCCAAGAGCGGTTCTTTATCAATCTGGTAATTATTGCCTTGCATCTTCCCTTTGTGCTTTAACCAGAAAGCAATCAGTTTTGAATTTAATAATGCTGTGAGATATTTTAAATTTACTTTTTCTGTTTTGATAACATAAAATGTCGCTGAGACATAGCAATCAAAATCTGTGTATGTAAAAGTAGGTTCAATGCATTTACGGACAGCAATTATTTTTTCACCTTGTATATAACCCATTCAGAATTCTTTCTATTCGCATAATATCTCCCAAGCTCTTTTGTAGTATATGACGGCTTAATCAATTCCAGTTCTTTTTCGGTAAATGGTATATCGTTTTTCTCTTTATTGCTTAACGCAAATATCCCTTCTCCGATATTAAATCTATTCTCTAATATTTTTTGCATATTTTTGTTTACGCGGTCTTGATCATAATGAATACCTTTAGCCACTTCATTCTCCATAAGCCTAAAATTACCCTCTTCTGAAAGTTTATCCAATATTGCTTCAATTTTTGTATCGCTAAAGGTTAAAAATTTATCTACAAGTTTGTTTCTCTGGATAGTTGGTTTAAGATAAATGGTTTTTGAATTTTGATTGCAATTTAACAAATCCAGCATATCGTTAAGATTCAGGTTATTTCCTTCCAATCTTCTATAATCAAATTTATAGTTATCACTTCTTGGATCTACTCTGAAAATCATAATCATTGTTTGAATGTCTGAACTTTCAAAAATCATATAACTACCAAAGTCAAGCATCTGTATTATTTGAGTATCCTGTATAACTTTGTTTCTCATTATTGAAGCACCATAACTCGTAACCCAATTATTTTGAGCGATAAAAGTAAGAATACCCGTTTCTTTTTTCAGTAAATCAATTCCTTTACAGGCGAATAAATACCAGATATCCATTTTCCCTTTGTAATAAGGCGATTCTCTTAATCCATCAAAAGCGTTTCTAAAAGTATGTTCTTTAACATACGGTGGATTCCCAATGACCACATCAAAACCCTTTTTTTCATGGAACACCTCAGAAAAGTATACTTCAAAATCAAAAATGGTATCACAAGCATCTTGCTTGTGTTCATTATTGGTCAACCTGGAAGGTTGAGTTACTAATTCTTTAATCAATTTATCAATCTGTTTTTTTAACTCTAGTTTTTTATTTGTGTCTGTCTCGTTGAAATATTTTGGTTTAAGTTCTTCAAGTTGGTTAAATAATTCAGCATTAAATAAGTCCCTCTCTACCTTTAATAGAGAATTTCCACATACAAGTTTGTAATCAAGGTTTGGCAATGGTTTTATCTTTGTAATATCTTCTTCATCTACCACAAGGGAAAGCCAGAATCTGAGTTTGGCAATATCTATTGCAGAAGAATCAATATCTACTCCATAAAGGCAGTTTTCAATACAATGGCGTTTGAAATTATATGGGGTGCGTTCTGTATCACAAGCATCTTGCTTGTGTTTTTCATTGCTCAACCAGGATGGTTGAGTTACTGTATTACTTACGCTGGAAGCGTGAGTTACTTTAGGGTTATTTTCAATATACTTTCTTATTCTTTCAAACTGTTTAGGACTTCTGATTATATGGTCAAATGATTCATGCATCCATAGTTCACCTTCCTTACATAATAATTTATTTATTTTATTTGCCGTATAAGATTTCCAGGAATGCA
>JBFMDZ010000047.1 GCA_040753555.1 bacterium | reverse complement strand
TGTTAAAGGAGGCATTTAACATTTCTTCCTTTGAATTTACAAGGGATAGGAAGCTATGTAGTATATAATGAAAATTTCTCCCTTGAAAAATCAGGGGTAGACACAAGGCTTCCGTGAAGTTGGGTTAAACCAATGTTAGCCTTATAAAAGTATGGATCCTGTTGGGATAGTTTAATCGTATGTGTTCAGTTTAAGTGAAAAGAAGCACTAAATCCAAAGCACAAACTAAAATGTCCAATGTCCAAATCCCAATGACAAACAAAGGTGTAGGTTTGAGGCTAAACCCTAGACCCTTGACCCTAGAGCAAATTTATTGGGATTTATTTACTTTGTGCCTAAATAAAGGAAAACTTAGGTTTCAAAATCTGGTTAAAAATGAAAATCTATGGCAGGTGTTTCCTAAATCGCCATGCGGAGTAAAGGCATAATCAATCTGGTATTTTTTATGTTTTATTCCAAATCCACAACACAATCCCTGTAATCCTCCCAATTTATATTTATAACCCATGCGTAGAAAGATATTTCTTGATATTAGATATTCTCCTCCTACGCTAAAATTTGAGTTTGAATCAATAGGTTTATTCATATCAAATGCTAATGTGAGATGGGAGTTTAAAGCCTTGTAAGAAATCCCAGCTTTAAGATTTAATGGTAAGGTCTCAATTTCATCGGTAAATTTTAGCCCGGTTGCGATATTTTGAAGATTAGCGCCAATTTGTAATTTTGGGTTTGGTATAATGTATAATGTACCTAGGTCAAAGGCAACATTGCTTGATTTATAATCCTGTAGCTGATTATAAATAATCTTGCTATTTAAGCCAATGGATAGGTTTTTTGTCTTTTGTGCATATCCTAAGATTAAATAGGTGTTATAATTCATAAAATACCCGGTTTCGTTCCCCGTTATTTCATCCCTTACTGAGTCTTGCGTATAAAGTAAATACAAGGCACATCCAAAGGCTTTTGAATCATTTAAAGGTCGGGCATAGGCGAAGTCAAAAGACCTTATGTCAATAATCCTATTCATATGGGTCAATGTTATCTCATTGTCTTTAAGCTGCACAAGTCCTGCTGGATTATAGTATATAGCACTAACATCATCTGATATGGCAACAAAAGCCTCTCCTAGCCCGATTGGCCTTGAATGGCCTCCGAGTTTTAACACCTGGCCTCCCACCTCTCCCGCTTCCTTCGCAAAGCAATAAGGAGCAAAAAGTAAGAAAATGAAAAATAAATATGGGTATTTCATTTTATGATTATAATTTTCCCTTTGTCCTTTTCTTTCGGGCTTTCTGTCGTATAAATATAAATTCCTGGAACAACCTTTTGCCCCCTTTCGTTTGTCCCATCCCAATATAATTCATCCTTTCCCTTTTTTTCTTTAATCTCTTTAACCAGGTCTTGTGAAAGGGTAAAAATTTTTATCTTGGTGTCATAAGGAACAACCCCGGAACCCCAAAAGGTAATCTTTTGATGCTTTGAGAGAGAAAATGGGTTTGGCCTTGTTTTAACGCAGGTTGGGGTTGGTATTCTTGGCTCTTGCTCAAATAATCCAAAAATACTAAAATGGTTTGTCTTTCCTGTAGTGATATTATTTTGTTTATCAATAGTCGTTGAAAGCTCTTCCCAATTTGTTCCATTCCAAAGGTTTAGCCTAATATTTTCTTCCTTAATGTCGGTTTCATCAACAATATCATCTTGATTGTCATCTTTGTAGGGGATAGAGATGGCAACTGGTTTATTTAACACCGTCTGGCCACTCTCAAGTTCTATTTTTGCATATACTTGAGTGGCTTTCTTTCCTTTTACATCAGGAATTTCATCCTGCTTTAGTTTTCTAATTCTAATTGCCGTATTGGTTTCTAAAGCACCAGCAGGAATTGCTACTACCCCTTCTTTTCTTGCGATTAGACTATCCTCATCCTTACTTACTGATTCAGTGTCAGCATTACTAGTTTTTACTAAACCCAAAGCTAGAACCACATATTCCTGAACAGATGGATCTTTTTTTTCATTTACTTCTCCACTTACAACAGCAACCACAGTGTTATTATTAACTTTCCTGACATTGGTTGAAACATTTTGCATTTTCCATACATTATTTGCATCGTCAAAACAATCCCCCATTGTGGTCAAAAAATTTGTAAAATATTGGTTAGCAAAGTTACTTTTAGTGGTTGAAATTTCATAAGTAATAACAGGTTTGCCGGCCATAGGGGACTTCCCCATTTTAATCCTAGTTATCCCCATAGAATAAATTACACTTGCTGAATCTATAAGATTCTTATCCTCCTCTTTTTGCTCTGGAGTAAGCTGAGGCATTAAATCGACAGAGAGTTTCGCAGCATTTTTACCTGTATTCATAGCCAAAGTTAGTTTTGTCGTCTCTACAAAAGCACCACATGCAACTACAGCTACAGGGGTTTCTCCTCCTACGGTAGGAAGTATTGAAATAATTGCACCAACGCATAAAAGGCCGGTGAAAATAACCGCTGGGTTTGTAGCCGTTTCAACTAAAGTATTTAATGTTATATCTGTTAATTTATCAAGATTACTAGGTTGGTTTGAACCTGTTTTTACGATATCTTTACTTGAAGGTGCGTCAAAAGGAACTGCCTTAACTTCATTAGATTCAATAGGAAGTTCATCATCAATAACAATGCCATAGGTTAATGGCTCGCTGGAAGAAAAGGCTGGGAAAAAACCAAAAAGATAATAACCATTAGCTGATTTTTCAACAACATATTCCGTATAGCCATTACTATCGGTTGGTTTTGTTATAGTACAGATACAATTTATAGGGTCGTGAATACCAATACTTTGTCCTGATAAAGGAGCTCCTTTCGGATCTTTCGCATAAATTTTAAAAATAATTTTTTCATTTGGAGAATATCGCACTTTATTTGTTTTTACTTCCAAAAGTGGTGTCTCTGCAATTGTATAGACAGCTGTCAGGGTGTAATTGACATCCATTGTTACTTGAATAGTCTGGTTGGTTGAATAGTCTACGCCATTTCTTTGCCATTTCTGGAAATTATTCCCTCCTGCGGTTGTTGGTGCGGTTAGGGTTACCACAGTGTTATTGTTGTAAGTCCTTGTAAATTGGGTTGAACCATTCCCTTGGCCATTGTTGTCATTAGGACTTACGGTGATTGAGACACCGCTGTTGGGGTTGAGTGAGGCAATAGTTAAGATACGAGGTAGGATGTTCTTATTAAACGAAAATGGCTGGGCATAAGGACCAAAATTGTAGGGTTCTTCTGGAAGAAAGGCTGAACGTACGCTCCAATAATGGGTTCCAAACGGAAGCTTTGCCCATTCTTTAGCAGGTAAAGAATAGCTATTTTTTCCAATTAGACCTATGGGGGGAAGCTCGGGATTATCTGCCGGATTAGAAGACCTTCCAATCACCAACTCATACCCTGAAGAATTGTTGACTGAACTCCATACAAAGGTAGGGGGATTAAACAAAGTACTTTTATCTAAAGGGCTCGTCAAAATAGGGGTATTGGACGAATATGTCGTCTCTGCAAAAATCAAATTTAAAAATCCTATCCCTAAAATCCATATTACCTTTCTCATCTTTTTCTATTTACCCTTTCTAATAATAAAGTCCATAAAATTATAGAAAATGTTTCAAAATTTTTTATAAGGTTCAGCTTTTGCCAATTCTTTACTGGCAACATCAAAAGCACCTTTTATCTCTTTTTCAACCCTCCAGAGGATAACATACGCAACCCCGGCTAAGGCTACATAAAGTATGACCTGTAACATTAAATGTATACTTGTTATTAAGAAGTCATAGTTTTGCTCTAGGCTCGGCATTGATTTTCGCCAGAGTTTATAAATGTCAAGGTTTATCCAGAAATACCAGGTTAGTGAACCAAGAGCCATAATGGCTGTGGTTGCTACATAAAGAATTTGAGATGAGGTTTGACAAAGAAGCTTACAAGAAGGATAGGGATTATTTTTGTCAAGTAATCGGGACAAGGCTAAAAAACGATTGTGCTCTTTATATAGCCAAACCCAGGAGAGGGCATTAAATGAAGGTAAAATGAAGATAATATCTGCTAGACCTAAAATAAAAAGGGCTTTAAACACCGCAGATCTAGGGTCTGATTCAACTTGTTGGGGCAAAAAAAGTGCTATAGAAAAAAATGTTATAAGTCCTAAGATGCTGTAAAAAAGGATTGAGTTTAGATAAAATGACTCTTTCTCTGCAAGTGGAAATCTTGCCAGTTTGCCCATCTGCCACCAATGGCCAATTCCCATAATTGTAGCTGCAATTAAAGAAAGCACAATAGCCTTTAATGAGGAAAGAGACATCCATCCTGGATGAATACCAGCGGGAAAATTTGAGGGTAAGGCCCATTCTTCTAATAACCCTATCTCAAGAACTATTAAAAACATAAGTATGGAGATGAAAAGACGCCACGAATTAAGGTTTTTTCTTGTTTTGTTTGCTTCTTCTCTTTTTTTTCGCAAGTCTTCCTTTAAAAAAGCAAACTTAGGCCATATCTTCTTAATGACATCTTCTAATGTTTTGCAAAAAACTACCTTCTTATTGGTTTGAGAAATTCCCTGTGATTCTGAAAGGATCATCGTACACTCCTCTGGCATAGACTGAAGCTTTATATCAACATTATCTACCTCTTTTAAGTGCCACTCGCCATTTGTCTTTTCTAAACCTGCAGAAGGAACTATTTTATCACAGATGCGATTTCCCGTAGCAAAACTTATTAAGGAGAGAGCCTGGGATAAACTCGCACTCTCCTGGTGAAGATTCTGGCTAATATAACCAACACCAATTAAACGGGTCTCCTTTAAGGGTATAAATCCTTCCTTTTCAAGGAATTCAGTAGCGGCTAAAGCACCTTCTCCAGGAACACTTAAACCATTTATAAGCGTGGGGCTAAAATGAGCATCTTTCTTATAGAAACCAAGAGAACCGCATTCCTCATTTACTATCTCGCCACTTAAAAAAATGGAATGATAGCCTTGGGGTGGATTTCCTGGTTCAATAGCTACAAAGCGAACAGTCCCTGGTAAAGGCATATCCTCTTCTTTACTAGGTAATTGTCTAATTTCTTCAATTTTTTCCTGGCCATATTTCCGCTTGAGCCCCTCCCAAAGGGTTCTTCCTTCTGGCTCATTTTGATTAAGTGTTTGGATAAACAGAAAGGCAGTTTTAAAGTCAGCATTCAGAATTTTATCAAAAGTCTCTATTTGGATATGGGCTATACTTTTCTCTTTCATTTTCTCTCATTCTCTATTTATCTCCTCACAAGCAATCTTCAAAACAGGTCTCTCTTTATACTTTGGAACTTCTAAGTTGAAGCTTCCTTCCCAACGGTTATTAACAAATTCCATCTTAACTATGCCTGATTGCAATTCTTCTTCAGTCTTCAAATCAAGGTTCACATTAAAAAGACAGT
This sequence comes from bacterium, assembly GCA_040753555.1. Taxonomy (NCBI): domain Bacteria; species bacterium. The sequence continues at coordinate 8,162 of JBFMDZ010000047.1, read as the reverse complement.
AGACCATCTTAAATTTGCTCTCTAAAGGTGCCTTGTGGGTTACAATAATATTTGTTGAAATAACCTCGTTTTTTTCCCCAATTATTTCTACCTCAACAAAGACTGTGCGATCGTCTGAAACAACAATATCAAGCTCTTCTCTCTCAATAGATGCTACTCTGAGTTTAACTATATTGGGTAAGAAAAGATTACGGGCAATAAAATCTAATACTACCTCCTTCCCTTTCATAGCTTCTTTTCGCACCCTATCAACAATACTCTCTTGAGAAACTTCATATTCTTTTATTATTCGAGCTATCATTTCTCTTTCTTCCTCGGTAATTGGCTTTCTCAACTCCTCCATAAACTCAAGATATGAGTAATAACAGTATGAGCACCCCTTAAGATGCTCCTCAATAACCCTTTTTTCCTCTTTGGAGACAAATTTCTCACCCTGCTTCAGGGTATCATACGCATACCCATAAATTAGACCTTCATCACAATCCTTCTTAGGCTTGGCATACCTATCTTTTAAGAGAATTTCCAATTCCCTATCACTAATCTGTTTCTTTACCATCTTTTTATCTCACCTCCTTAAAGTTTAGGTTCATAGCCTTTTCTCAAGAGAATGCTTTTTAGTCTTTTACGGGTTCTAACTATTATTGTTCGCACGGTATTATAATTTATCTTCATCTCCTTTGCGATTTCCTTTTCTTTCCATCCCTCGCTCCAAAGTGATATTATTTGCTTATTCTTCTCAGGCAATTCTTTCAAAGCCTCAAAGAGTATCTTTCTATCTTCTTCTTTAATTATCCCATCTATAGGTGGTTTAAGCCTTTTATCTTCTATTTCCAATCGGTTACCCTCTATATCTGGTTGGTCAATAGATATTATAATAGGATACTGGCCATTTATCTTAGGCGGTATTTGCTTATTAACAAAGTTACGCATATTTCCCTCAATAAATTTAGAGGCATAATTTAAAAATTTAGTACTTTTTTCTTCCTGATAACTCTTTGCTGCTTTTACTGCACCTAATACACCACAACTTTTAAGATCATCTATAGAAATAACAGGCGATACTTTCCTTTCATAATATATCTTACTGGCTAACTTCCTTATCCACGGCATCACTGTTTCTATAAGCTCCTCTATTTCTTCTGGAGTTTTTATTTTTGACACCTTTTTCATTTTATTATCCACATTATAGCCAATAATGTTTCAAGAAAATTTTTTGTTCCGTTTTAAGAGTATTCTGTCAAAAAGGTATTCCCTTTTTTCTTGCCCTTCTTAAAAGCTTTTCCTTTGTCTTTTTCATTATAATTCCTTAAGAAATCATTCCATCTTCAAGCCTAATTAACCTTCTTCCTGGAATTGAAGTATCCCTTGTGGATGCTAAAATTACCAATGTTCCATTCTCCTGCATCTTTTTTAAGATGTCAATAATGAGCTCTTCCTTTTTTTTATCGCAGCAACACACAGGTTCGTCTGCAAGGATAATAGAGGGGTCTGTGATTATTGCCCTTACTAAAGAAATTTGCTTTTTTTCAGAGAGGGAAAGCAAGGATATATCATCCTTTCTTTTTCTTGTAAGCTCAACAAGGTTTAATGCATAATCTATCCTTGGCCTTCTTTCTTCCTTTGGGAAATTAGAAAGGCTAATTTCAAGATTTTTTTCAACGCTTCCTTTGACAAATCCAAATTCATCCATAATCAACCCCATTTTTTTTCTTATTGCAGAAAGATTGTCAGAGGATAGGCTTTTCATATTTTTCCCCATAACCATAAGATTTCCTCCGGTTGGTTTAATTACGCCTGCTATTAGCTTAAGAAATGTTGTTTTTCCAGAGGATGATGGCCCTAAAAGATAAACAAATTCACCACTTTCAAATTTTATATTTATATTTGAAAGAATAGACCTGCGTTTATGGACATAGGAAACAAACCTAAATTGAACCATTTCTGTTGACTAATGTAATGGCTTCTTTATAGATAGCCTTTGCATCTACCTTAAAGTAAGAAAGGAGTTCTTCTGGTTTTCCAGATGTGCCAAATACATCCTGAATTCCAATCCTTTTTACAATAGTCGGCGCTTTTTCTGATAAAACCTCACAAACCGCAGAGCCAAGCCCACCAATAATAGAATGCTCCTCTGCTGTAATTATTGCCTTTGTCTCTTTTGCAGCCGAGATTATAGCCTCTTTGTCTATAGGTTTTATTGTTGACATATTAACAACCCTTGCTGAAATTCCATCTTTTCCAAGCATATCAGATGCCTTTAATGCCTCAAAGACCATAAGGCCACAGGCAATAATGCTTATATCATTGCCAGGTTTAATTATTCTTGCCTTTCCTATTTCAAACCCTGCATCAGGAAGAAGGGGAAATTTTGCCCTTCCAAGCCTTATATATACAGGGCCCTTATGTTCACAACAAGCAAATATAGCCCTTCTTGTCTCGTTAGCATCTGCTGGAACAATTACACTCATATTTGGAAGAACCCTCATTGTGGCTATATCCTCAATTGCTTGATGGGATGCTCCATCCTCACCAACAGATATTCCCGCATGGGTTAAAACAATCTTTACATTTAAATTTGGCCAGCATATAGATGTCCTTATCTGCTCATATGCCCTTATAGAGCCGAAAACAGCAAAGGAAGAGACAAAGGGAATTTTTCCTGCTAATGCCAGGCCTGCCGCATAACCTAGCATATTTGCCTCAGCTACACCAAAATTAAAGAACCTATCTGGAAATTCCTTGGCAAACCAATTTGTCCTGGTTGAAGAGGAGGTATCGGCATCCAGAACAACAATATCGGGGTTCTGCCTTCCTAATTCAACCAATGCCTTTCCATATGCATCCCTTGTTGCTTCTTGTTCCATCTTATTCTAATTCTTTAAGGGCTCTTTCTGCCTCCTCTTTTGTGGGAGCGACGCCATGCCATTCTACTTTATTTTCTATAAAGGAGACGCCCTTTCCCTTAATTGTATTAGCAATAATAATTTTAGGCTTTCCTTTTATTTCTTTTGCTCTATCAACAGCCTCAATAATTTCACCTATATTATGACCATCTATTTCCATTACCTCCCATCCGAATGCCCTCCATTTATCAACAACAGGCTCAATATTCATAATATCAGAAACCCTTCCATCTATCTGCAATTTATTATAATCAAGAAAGCATATAAGGTTATCAAGCTTATAATGGCTAGCTGACATAGCCGCTTCCCAAACCTGACCCTCCTGGTTTTCTCCATCCCCTATAAGACAGAAGACAAAGAAATCCTTTTTTGAGAGCTTTCCTCCTAAGGCAATCCCTGCCGCACAGGAAAGCCCTTGACCTAAAGAGCCGGTTGACATCTCAACCCCTGGGGTTGCAAGCCTGTCAGAATGGCCTTGTAGAATGCTCCCAAGTTTTCTTAAGGTTTTTAATTCTTCCATAGGGAAGTATCCAGAGAGGGCTAATGCTGCATATAATGTTGGGCAACAATGACCTTTAGAAAGAATAAACCTGTCCCTATCTTCCCATAATAGATTGGATGGATTATGCCTCATTATGTGAAAATATAGGCTTGCAATTATCTCAACAGAAGAAAGTGAACCACCAGGATGGCCTGAGCCTGCCAGAGAAAGCATCTCAATAATGAGCCTCCTCATCTTCCTTGATGTATCAGCAATCTTTGAAACAATTTCATCCATAATTAAATAAATTATATGTAAGAATTAAAAGCCTTGTCAATGATTACACAGCTTCCTTACTATTCCAAGGTTCCTTACATCATCCCACAAATCTGTTTTCGGGGTTTCTAAAATAAGGGGCATATCCTTAAAGAATGGATGGCTAAGAATTTTCTTAAATCCACTTATTCCAATTAAGCCTTCTCCAATTCCTAAATGCCTATCTTTGCGAGAGCCGCATTCTCCCTTTGAATCATTAAGATGAACAAGCTTTATCCTTGAAAGACCAAAGGCTTTGTCAAATGTAGAGAGAACGCCGTCAAGGTCATTTACAATATCATATCCAGCAGCAAAGATATGGCAGGTATCAAGGCAGACACCAAGACGCTCCTTCTCATTGCATCCTTCAATAATCTCTTTTATCTCATCTGCCATTCCAATTTCATTTCCCTCCTTTGCTGTTGTCTCAAGAAGAAGCAAAATGTCATTCTTTACAAAGGAAAATGCCACATTGATAGAATCTATTATCCTTTTTATTCCAATTTGAACACCGTCTCCCTTATGGCTTCCTGGATGGGTTACAACAAAAGGAGCTTCAAGTCTTTCTGCCCATTTTAGCTCAGAAATAAGGGTTTGGACACTTTTTTCAATCAAAAGGGGGTCATTTGATGCAAAGTTTGGAAGATAGGAAAGATGGATTGCAACAGGAGAAATATCTTTCTTTTTAAGGCTTTCCTTGAAGAATGAAATATCACTATCTAAATAATTTGGCCCTGCCCAGGATTTTGGATTTCTTGTAAATATTTGGATTGTCTCGCAATTAAGCCATTCTGCCTTATTAACAATTTCTTTAAGGGCTAAATGGGGGATATGAACCCCTAATCGCATTGCAAATTAAGCTGATGGATTTAAAATGGATTCTGCTATATCTATATTGTTGTAATATCCTTCTCTTATCCTTTTTGTTGCTATATCAATTTTGGAAGCCCTAACATCAGGAAGACCTACTATGGCATTAAAAACAAGGTTTTTTAAGGAGTCTAATTCTTGGGCTTTTTTTGCTCCTTGTGAAATAGAGAGAATATCAGCACCTTCGTTACTAATCCCCTCCTTGCCTTTTATGGCATTTCCCTCTGTTATCTTCCCTATCTTCCCCATTGGACCTATTTTATCTATCTTCATCTTTCTATTTTATATATCGGCTAATTCTTTAGAAAACTTTACATAAATTTTATCATTTTGTCAAGCTTATAAATTTTAACAGCACAGACCTTAAATTCTGGTATCTTTGCTATTGGGTCAAGGAATTTGCCCGTCAATATATTTGCTGGAGATTCTTTAAAGTGAAATGGGATAAAAACAACGCCAGGTGGAACCATATCTGTTATCTTTGCATTTATGTCTATTTCTCCCCTTCTTGATGAAACCTTTACCATATCTTTATCTGAAATTCCAAGATTCTCTGCATCAATTGGATTTATCTCAACAAATCCCTCTTTTATGTAATTATCTAAGCCAAAACACCTTCTTGACAGGGTTCCTGTATGGTAATGCTCCCTTATCCTTCCTGTTGTAAGGATAAATGGATGTTCATCATCAGGTTCTTCGGCTGGAGGCTTAAATTCTTTTGGGATAAAGCTTCCTTTGCCCTTTGTAAATCTATCTTTATGCAAAATTGGTGTTCCTGGGTGGTTAAAATCTGGGCAGGGCCAATGTAGGGCTTCATTTTTAAGCCTCTTATGGGATATTCCTCCATAGATTGGTGTAAGCAAGGCAATTTCATCCATAATCTCCCCTGAATCTTTATAATCCATCTTATATCCCATTTTATTTGAAATGGCTTGGATTATCTCCCAATCAGCCTTTGCCTCACCTGGTGGCTCTATAGCCTTATTTAATAATTGAATGCGTCTTTCTGTATTTGTAAATGTTCCATCCTTCTCAGCAAATGAACAAGAGGGCAAAATAACATCAGCAAGCTCTGCTGTTTCTGTAAGGAATATATCCTGCACAACAATAAATTCCTTCTTTGAAAATGCCTCCCTTACATAGTTTATATCAGGGTCAGACAAAAGTGGGTTTTCTCCCATAATATAGAGGCATTTTATATCAATAGATGAAATCATCTCTGTCAGGGTTAAGCCCTGTTCTGTTGAAAGCTTTGTATTCCAGGCTTTTTCAAACTTTTCCCTTGCCTTTTCATCTTCTATCTTTTGGTATCCAGGAAAAAAGCCTGGCAGACCACCCATATCACAAGCACCCTGAACATTGTTTTGACCCCTTAAGGGATTTAAACCACATCCTTCTTTTCCAATATTTCCTGTCATCATTACAAGGTTTGCCAAAGAGAGGACATTATCCACACCTGTTGTATGCTGGGTTATTCCCATTGAATATATTATTGAACCCCTTTCTGCCTTTCCATAAAGCCTTGCTGCCTCAATTATCTGTTCCTTTTTACACCCTGTAATTTTCTCTACATATTCTAAGGTATATCCTTCAATTGCCTTATAAAGCTCGTCAAACCCTTCTGTCCTTTCATTTATAAAATCCTTATCATAAAGCCCTTCCTTTAAAAGGAGATTCATCAAACCATTTATCAAACAAACATCTGTCCCTGGTCTTTGCCTTAACCAGATATGTGCCAGCTCTGTTAATTCAATCCTTCTTGGGTCTATAACAATGAGCTTTGCACCGTTTCTAATAGCCTCCTTTATCTTAAGCCCTACAATTGGGTGTGCTTCTGTTGTATTTGAGCCAATAACAATGATGCAGGAAGATGAAGCTATGTCTTCAATTGTATTTGTCATAGCTGTGGAGCCAAATGATTTAGCCAAACCAGCAACGGTTGAGCTATGGCATAACCTTGCACAATGGTCAACATTGTTTGTCTGTAAAACAGCCCTGGTAAACTTTTGAAAGAGGAAATTCTCCTCATTGGTTGCCTTTGCCGAACACAACCCACCAATCTTGCCCTTATATTTTGAAAAATTTTCACAAATAACACTTAATGCCTCCTCCCAACTTGCCTTCCTAAATCCTTCTCCCTCTCTTATAAGCGGTATTTTTAGTCTATCTTTGTGGTTTATAAAATCAAATCCAAACCTTCCCTTTATACACAGGTTGTTATCTGATGAGACATTGATTATTGTATTGCCTTTTGTCTCTAATATTATCTGGCATCCACAGCCACAATATGGGCATATAGTTTCTGTTTTCTTTGTCTCCCAATGCCTTCCCTTCTTTTTTATTCTTGAAGACAATGCACCAGTTGGGCAGGTGGATATACATTGGCCACAGAATTCACAATTGCTCTCTTCAAGTGGCATATTCAAGCCTGTTGTAATTACAGAAGAAAACCCCCTATTTGCAAAATCCAAAACATTCCTTCCCATAAGCTCATCGCAGATTCTTACACACCTTCCACACAAGATGCATTTATCCGTATCCCTTTCAATAAATGGGTTTGTCCGATAGGGACTATTTTCCTTTGGGATACTTACCTTCTCTGAATATTTCTCCCTTCTGACGCCATATTGATATGCATAATCCTGAAGCTTGCAATTTCCATTCTTTTCACAAACAAGGCAGTCATCTGGGTGGTCTGATAAAATAAGCTCAAGAAGCTCCTTTCTTATCTCCTTTAGTCTTTCTGTGTTTGTCTTAACAATCATCCCATCCATTGCACCTGTTGTGCAGGCTGGAACAAAACCCCTTGCTCCCTCTACTTCAACAAGGCATAACCTACAAGCACCAAAGCTTTTAAGCCTTTCGTCATAACAGAGGTTTGGAACATCAATATCATTTTTAAGACAAACCTCAAGAAGGCTCTTTCCGCTTTCTGCTTCTACTTTGCAGGAATTAATTTCTAATGTAATCATACTAAAATTTTATTCAATTCTTATCATTTTGTAAAGTTTTACCTTGTTTGGATGCTTATGGTATGTTGACAAAGCATTCTTGCTCGCCTATTTTATAACCATTGGCTTAACAGAAGAAAAATTATCTCCCTTTAGCTTGAGGTAATAAATGCCCCTTGAGACCCTTTGATTGGTTATGGTTCATCCTGGATTATAGTGGATAGGGTGAAGAACATCTTTGGATAATCTTTAGCAATGAACTCCTTATCCTTGAAAGATGCAAAGAGGATTTTAAAGGTGTAAAGATAACACTAAAATTCTTTACCTTGTATTTAGGGTTAGTGATAAGGAAAAGATAAATAGGCTGTTTACGGATTGTAGTTCTTACAATAAAAATAGGGTTCTCGCTTCACTAAAGGGGGAAAGGGGGAGGATTATTCTAATATTTTTCAATAACCATAAATTTAAGCCCTATGAAAGGTTTTAGTAAAATTGGGGAATTTCTAGTTGTCCTTCAGAACTTCCCCAACTTTTTACAAATCTATATAAACAATAAGATAAAATGGATTATTGTTAAAAAAACAAAAAGAAAAGAAATATTTAAGAAAAATACCAAATCTGCCGATATTAAAGAAGGGGACG
>JBFMDZ010000046.1 GCA_040753555.1 bacterium | reverse complement strand
CACAATTTGGGACTTGTAGTTAATTTATAGATTTTTCAAGGGAATTTTGCTATTTAACTCTCTTTTATTATTGCATAGGATGCTTTTCGAAAAATTGCCACATCAACTCAGAAGCAATAATATCCATAAGGAAGATAAATGAGATGTACAATAAGAATTATGATTCCATAAGTAACCGATATTATTGTAAATTTAGATCCATTCCCCACCTTGTCATCTTCTCGTTCATAATGAATCACCTCTCATGCGCTAAAACACTTTTCCGAAAAGAATCAAAGAGAAGATTTTGTCTTAGTTCCTACTGTTAATAAAATACATCTTGAGACCTCCTGATAAATATCACTGAATTCATTCTCAACAAGCTGCTTAATATGATCTTCTGCATAGAGATTATATTTGTCTATACCAGGCATCCAAGGTTTAAAGGCTTTTATTAGAAGACGATTTATCCAAGTGTTATACCCGTCCGCTATATAAAACTTACCTCCGATCTTTAACACTCTTTTCATCTCCCTAAGGGCTGCCTCAGGGTCAGGGAACCAGCCAAACGATTCAATAGATATGAGGCAATCGAAATAATCATGCGGATAGGGGATATTTTCTACATTGGCAATCCTAAACGATATATTCTGATGATCGTCTGCCTTCTGCTTTGCTATCTCGATCATGCCTTCAGCGATATCAATCCCAACTACTTCACCATTGGGAATTAGCTTGGCCACCATCCGTGAAGCCCATCCTGTTCCGCAGCCAATATCAAGTACCCTGCTGTCCTCAGATAAATCCAATCTCTTAAGCCACCATTTATGGAGAGGGGGATGGAACCACTCCATCGAAATTCCCATACCTCCATGAGCCCATCTTTCAAAAATCTCTTTTATTGACTCCTTATCCTCCATTTTGAATCCCTCCTTTCTCTATCAACTGCTTCTTCTTTTCCCTTATATTCCATAATCCTTTTATGAAATTAATTGCAGGAACTTCTTTTATATACTGTTGGTATTCATCTCCCCATTTCTTTATGTTAAAGTTATCCTCTTCCCTAATAAGGTATACCAATAGGCCGATAATGTATACAATCCCAGGTATTGCAGAGATTGTGAAAGGCACCCATTCACTGAGAATTATGGGAATTAAGGGAAGCCAAATCAATTCAGCAAGATAGCCTGGATGTCTAACAACTCTATAGGGACCTTCCCTGACGATAACCACTGATTCATGAACATCCCTGCATCCTCCTAATTTCTTCCTTAGGAAGGCAATTTTTACATCCAGAGATACTGCAGCGATAAAGAAAATCGCTCCTATGATTATTACGACTAACGGGAAGTCTATCCTTTGTAATTGAGCAAAGGAGCTTAAGAATCTCCAGCCAGAGTATTTAGCAATCACAGGAATAAGCCATAAAACAACAAGCGGATAGAATATTATGGAAGCAGGTCTGTCATACGATCTTACGAAGCTAATATCCTTTTTCCAGAGCTCTTCCTTTATTTCTCTGGCTGTAAGATCACCCTTCTTCAATATTTCATTTACCATTCCTTTTGGTTTTGTCATTTGCCTAAAAACCTTGAATTAACTTCAATATTTTCTTGCAGCAAGCCAGTTTATGATATGAGATACTGCATCAAATGCAAGAAAAACGACGCCTATCCAAAACAAAAACTTACTCTCAAGGATTGACTGCAAGATCAATCCAAGCCCAAGACCGCCAAGCCAATTCGGGTTATTCATAAAGAGTTTTTCAATCTTATGGAGTTTCATTCTACAAAATTAGTCTAATTTAAACTCAATATTCACCTGCATCTGGAGCTCGTTCCTGCCTACCTCTTCTGGTATAGGTGGAAAAGAAGCAGCGCGCTTGATGGTGCTACAGGCTGCTTCATCAAGAAGACTGCTGCCTGAAGGCTCACATATCTCTATTTTGTCTACACTCCCATCCCAAAGAATCGTAAATCTAACCTTAACTACCCCCTCAATCTCGTTCCTTCTGGCAAAAGCAGGGTATCTTTTTGCCTGCTCGATCTTGTTTCTAACCTTTCTTTGATAGTTTTGAAGCGCTATCTTAGCAAGATCAATCTTCGCAATGGTTACTTGCTCAACTGGTTGGGGAGTAACTTGAGGTTCTTCTACTTTTACTGCGTCAATTACAGACTCATTTTCGGTTAAAGGTTGTGGTGCTTCAACAACCTCTTCTGGCAAAGGCTTAGGCTCTGGTGCTTCAACAACCTCTTCTGGTTCTATTTCTTTAGGTTTGGGTTCCGGTTTCGGTTTAGGTATTTCTATTTTTTGTGGTGGCGGTGGTGGTTTTTCTATTTCTATTTGGGCTATAAAGTCTCTGGATGCTTCAACCTCAGGTGATAGGAATTTTAATATCCCCTTTGGTATCCCCAAAAACAGCATATGGATAAGAATAGAAACAAAAATGGTAACTTTCAAGGGATGATCACTTAACATCCTCATCACCTTTTTTAGTTGAAATTGTCAATCCTTCTGCTCCTGCTCCCTTAGCAATATCCATCACCCTGACTGCCAACCCAAGGTCTATCTTTTTATCTGCTTTGATAACTACGGTTTTCTTTTGCACTTCTTGTAATTTTATTCTCAAAGCATCTTCTAAAAGCGAAATATCCACTTGTTTTTCATTAAGATAAATCTGGCTATCCTCACCTATAAACACAACAATCCTTTCTTCCTGCGGCTGACTGGTTTTCGCTTGCGGAAGGGTAATCTTTATTCCAGGCTGCATGATAAAATTAGCAGTAAGCATGAAAAATATCAAAAGCAAAAATACTATATCTATTAAGGGAGCAATATCCAGGTGTTGGCTTATTCGTTTTCTTCGCTCAAATTCCATAGTCCACATCTTCCCCTGAATGTTCAGAATAACTTTTGCCTTCTTCTTTTGGCTTTCCGACTCCCAACCATTCAGAAACAAGTAGGCTAGCCTCTTTCATGGCAATAGCACAATTATCCACCTTGCCTTCAAAATAATGATAGGCAAACATAGCAGGTATAGCAACAGATAGTCCAGCAGCAGTAGTCAGAAGTGCCTCCCAGATACCACCGGCTAAAACTGAGGCATCAACCCTACCACCTAACTCTTGTATCTTCATAAACGCCTTAATCATTCCGGTTACTGTCCCCAGAAGCCCTAAAAGGGGCGATACATGGGCAATAATTCCCAATATACGCAGGTTTTTTTCTAACCTGACTAATTCCTTCGTCCCTACTCCACTTACTGCCTTTTCCCACTTATCTGCATCTTTTTGCCTATTACTTATCCCTGCTTCCACTACAGAGGCTACCGGACCAGGAGTGTTTTTTGCCTGCCTTAAGGCAGATTCTATTTTATTAGCTTGCAGTGCCTCTTCGATTTTAAGCAAGAATTGAGATACATTTGTCCTTATCCGAAAAAAGTGGTACGCTCGCTCTAAAATAATAGCAATAGCTACTATCGAACACAGAAAAATGGGGTACATTAGTACCCCACCTTTTGAAATAAACTCAAGCATAAAAAACCTCCTTTTAAAATCCTACTTCCATTCCACTGTAAAGCATCCTGCCGGTGTAAGGTGCGTACATAAATGCCGCATCATCCGGATGCTTCTCATCTTGTACTACATCCGTAAGATTCTTTACCCCTGCAAAGAGCGTAAGTCCATAACCTGGAAAACTCCTGGATATCTTGCTATTGACTACTACAAATGGGTCTGTATGCTTGATTTTGCTATTAGGCTTCTCTACATCTTCCTCCTGGCAATAATCAATATACATCCTACCCGTGTAGTTGCAGTCTAAGACAAAGCTCCAGTCTTGCGGGCTGTAATCTAACTTGACACCTCCTGTGATTTCTGGAACACGAGGAATATATTTACTGACAGAGGCATATTTACCTCCATGAGCATTCACCCAATCCTTTCGTTCCTTCTTGTATTGGGCATCAGTGTAGCTCAAATTGCCATCAAGATTGAGGTTTTTGGCTAAGCGGGTTACCAAGCCCAATTCTACACCCTGGGTATAGGCGTCCCCTATATTTGCCCACTCATAGGTATATCCTAAGCTTGTAGCCTTTTCACTGGCATCAGTAAAGCCAATCTTATCCTTCAGGTTTGTGCGAAAGATATTGGCAGATAATCTATATCTTTCTACCCCATAATCTACGCCAAAATTTAGGCTTACTGACTTTTCAGGTTTTAAGCCTGCACCTTTATAAACCCTTGGTGAGCCACTGCAAAGGTGCAAATCCTCACTGAATCCATACGGGACACGGAAACCTGTGCCAAGACTTGTGCGAACGGTAATCTGAGGATTTGGCCGATACATTAACGCCGCTCTTGGACTAAAGGCAGTTTCGTCATACTCAAGCTTAATTCTGTCTTTGGGAGCAGCATCACCAGAGCCACCAAAATCATCCTCTGAGTTATGCATGTCATACCTTGCCCCTACTACCAGCTCCAAAGTATCTATTAGAGATACCTCATCCTGGAGATAAATCCCTATCTCATCCGCACTCTTTTTGCTTGTGGAGAGATAGGTACTTCCAGTAGCTGGGTCTGGACCTACAAGAATTACATACTTACCTGATTCCTCTAACTTATTGTGCAAATATTGTGCTCCGATCAATGGCCGATGCCTTCCTCCAACTGCAAAGGCATAGCTTGCATCAATCACCCAAAGTCCTTCATCTGCCAGATAGGGTCGCATTTCATCTAGGGGTGGAAGTGCGCCATCATGAGTGTTTCTATAGTCACTCACAAAGGAATCATTAGTGGCATTGCGATAATGGGTGCAGTAACTGAGGTTAAGATTTACCATTTGGTCTTCTGCAAGATTCTTTCTGTAACCAATTTCTGCTTCATAGCGTGTAGTCTTAATATGCTCTGCTTTTTCGGCATAGAAATTTTCAAATGTGTCTACATTGCCACCTTGACGCTTCTCATTTGTGGTTCTTCCGGAAAGACTGAGCTTGTCATCTCCAAGCACATCGTGCCAGTTTATCTTTACTCCACCCGTAATATTGTCAGTCCTTACTCGATCAGTCAATCGTTCGTCCTCTTTTGAAAGGCCTGGGTCAGGCTCTAAGATTTCATCACCGGTGGTCTTCTGAGCCGTGAGCGTTATGTCCATATTTGCCTTTTTAGTAGAGGCAAATATCTCATAGTTATTGGTTTTATGCTCCCCAAAGCTCATACTTACATTCATTGTAGGCTCTTTAGTTGGCTTTTTAGTGATGATGTTAATCACCCCGGCAATAGCACTTGCTCCGTAAAGGGCAGACCCTGCACCTTTTACTACCTCGATACGCTCGATATTTGCCGTTGGCACCTGCTGCAGGCCATATACGGATGCCAGCCCGGAATATACCGGTTGTCCATCAATCAATATCTGGACATGGCCTGCTTCTAATCCCTGCATTCTGCAAACGCTGAAGTTGCAATAGGAACATTGTTGTTCTACCCTTATTCCAGGTGTTCCTTCTAAAGCCTCGTAAAGATTTGTTGCCCCTTTTTCTTCAATCTCCTTACTGGTAATCACCTCAGTGCGCACAGGGACATCTCTTAATACCCTTTCGCCTTTAGTGGCTGTTACCACTACCTTTTCCAGTTCAATAGCCTCCTCTGCTAAAACTGATTGGGATAGGTAGAACCCTATCACTCCTGCCAAGATTGCTGGCATTGTTTTTGTTAACCTTGTTAACATAATGCACCTCCATTTTTTAAAGATTTGCAAGGCCTTCTTTAAAATTCCCACTATTCCTTGCCTTATAGTGGAAATTCACAATCATCTTTCATAATCTCACCTCTTTTTTTAATATTTTCTTTTTGATTTTCATTTTCAATCTCCAATTGTAATTGAAATTCAATCTCAATTATAAAATTTTACAATAAAAGTATTTTTTGTGTCAAGTATTTTTTTGTTTTTTACAATAAAGCAGAAAAGCAAGAACCTTCCCCTCTGTTTTGAGAAATGTATATCAATCTGGCTACAACCGAATAAAACTATACAATCGTATGTGTTTAGTCTCCTTAATATGTATTGAGCTTCCTCATTAAAGAGTCAGAAACGAATTGTTTAATTGTAAATTTTAAATTGCAAATTTTAAATTGTAAATTTTCTTAATTAAAAATCTGCATCAAAATTTAACATTTCTCTTTCATTTTACAATTTGCAATCTACAATTTGCAATCTACAATTTGCAATTTACAATTGTGTTTAGCGAAGCTAAACACGTACATACAATCTATCTATATGCTCCATACAGAGTCAGAATACCAGCGATAAGGGCCCAAGCTACAAATGCGACTATGCCTCCCAAAATAAGAATCAACACGGGCTCAATCAAAGAGTTCATTCGCTTAATATAAGTCTGCAATAGTTTTTCATGAATTTGAGCGGTTACATTCAAAGCATCACCCACTGCACCTGTTTCTTCTCCTACGGCTATCATCTCAGCTACCATAGCCGGAAATATAAAAGAGGCATCTCTAACAGAAGCAGAAAGGTTTTCGCCTCTTGTAATGCGCATTTCCATAATATCCATCACCTGCATAGCCGCATAATTGCCAAGGGTATTGCGAACTGTCCGCAGCGATTCCAACATACTTACCCCGCTGGTCAAAAGAGAAGCCAAATTTCTGGAAAATTGAACTACCACCGAATAAACAAAGATAGGGCCAATAACGGGAATTCTTATTTTAATCCTGTCTATCCAGTATCGAGATACCTCGAGTCTGCTTAAAAAATATATTCCCAGAGATGTCCCTGCCACTACACAAACAATATGTTTCCAATAGCTCCTTAACCATCGGGTGCTATCAATCAAAAATTGTGTGTTCCAGGGTAATTTCTCTCCCCTGGCCTCTAGAAAGGGCAAAAACTTAGGAATAACAAAGCCGACTAAGAAAATTACTACAATAACGCTCATTACAATTACAATGGTTGGATAAATGAAACTGGTAATAACCTGTATACGAAATGCTGAATGTTCCTCTAAGTAATTCGCAATACTTTCCAAAATTATATCCAGCGTTCCTCCCACTTCTCCTGTCTCGATCATATTGACAATGAAGGAAGAAAAAACTTTGGGGTGTTTCTTTAAGGCATTGGCAAAGCTTAAGCCTTCTCCAATATCACCTAAAATCTGGCCCAATATCCGTTTCAATTTTCTTTTTTTAATCTGCCTCTGAAGTATCTGTAAAGAATTAGTCAAGGCAACACCGGCAGTAATAAGAGCGGAAAGCTGACGAAAAAGTATAACTATATCTGATGAACGAATAAAACTTAAGCGATCAAGAGGTGAGAGAGAAAATGCATCTTTTTCTTCTTTTATTACATCGTCGGCTTCCTTTAATGAAGTTATAATCTTACCCTGGCTACGAAGATTACCGGCAGCAACATTGATATTGACGGCTTCAAGTGTCCCTGAAACTTCTTTCCCTTTTCCGTCTATGGTAGTATAAAAAAATCTTGGCATTTTTGTATGTGTTTAGCTCTTTAATATGTGTTGAGCTTCCTTTATGCTAAAGAGCCAGAAATCGCTTTGTTTAATTGTAAATTTTAAATTGCAAATTTTAAATTGTAAATTTTTTCTTAAAATTTAAAAATCACACATCAAAATTTGTATGTGTTTAGCTCTTTAATATGTGTTGAGCTTCCTTTATGCTAAAGAGCCAGAAATCGCTTTGTTTAATTGTAAATTTTAAATTGCAAATTTTAAATTGTAAATTTTTTCTTAAAATTTAAAAATCACACATCAAAATTCTAACATTTTTCCTTCATTTTACAATTTGCAATCTACAATTTGCAATTTACAATGTTTAGCGAAGCTAAACATGTACGCATTTTTAATCCACCAGCGTAACCCTTATTGCCTCTTCCAAAGAAGTCAAACCGTGCTCTACTTTCAGAAAAGCATCCTGCCGTAATGTGCGCATACCACAAGATACAGCCACTTCTTTAATTCTTTCTGCAGAAGATTTCTTGATAATCTCTTTCTGAATGAAATTATCTACTTTAAGCAATTCAAAAATACCGATTCGACCTCTAAATCCCGTTTTCTGGCAATGCCGACATCCTAAAGCACGAAACCACGATTCCTTCACCTTAATATCTTTTAGCCCAAACTTTTCCAGTTCGTCCTGTGTAGGGTTAAAGGCTTTTTTACAAAATTCACAGTTAAGTCTCACCAATCGCTGGGCAACAATGGCACAAACAGTAGAGCTGATAAGATAGGGTTCGCACCCCATATCAACCAGGCGGGTAAGTGCACTGGCGGCATCATTTGTATGCAAAGTGGAAAAGACTAAATGGCCTGTGAGCGCAGCTCTTAAAGCAATATCTGCCGTTTCCTTGTCGCGAATCTCACCAACCATAATAATATCAGGGTCTTGACGCAAAATATGCTTGAGTGCCTTAGGGAAGGTAATCTTATTAACATGGTCTACTTGTGTCTGGGTAATATCTTCAATACGATATTCTACAGGGTCTTCAATGGTAGTAATATTAACACCAACAGAGCGAATAAGCAAAAGCGAGGCATATAAAGTAGTGGATTTACCGCTACCTGTAGGCCCTGTAATAAGAATGATACCATGCGGCCTTTTAATCAATGAGATAAATTCTTCTAAAGTATCTTTCTCCATGCCTAAAGATTCTAAAGTAATTATTTTTCTTTTTGAAGGAAGAAGTCTCAAAACGGCCTTCTCTCCATTGACATTAGGTAAAATAGAAACTCGAATATCAATAGACTCATCCATATATTCAAAAACAAAACTTCCGTCCTGGGGAGCGCGTTTCTCAGCAATGTCTAACCCAGAGAGAATTTTTATTCTGGAAATAAGCGGCAGGGCTAGTTCTTGTGACAAAGAATCTGCTTCATTCAATACCCCATCAATCCTAAATCTTACCCGCAATCTCTCCCTTTGGGGCTCAAAATGAATATCTGAAGACCTAAACTTTAAGGCTTTACAAACTAAGCCATTTAAAATATCGCTAACAGATTCATCTTTAATCAGTGTTTTTTCTGAAGGCGCCGCACTATCCGTATAATACCTCTTTAACAAGGAACTAACAACAGAGTCAGCACCGATATAGAAAGCAATCTGTTTACTAGTTAATCTTTGTAAATTGGAAATGACCTGGGGATCTAACGGCTTTGCACAGGCGAGATATAAGATATTTTCCTCTATTTTTATCGGGATAATATTATACCTGAAGGCAAGGTTAGTCGGAATAGACTGTATTACAAAGGAGTCTAATTCTATCTCTTCTAATTCTATATAAGGTAATCCATATATTTCAGCTATAACACGGGCAATATCTTCCTCCAAACAATATCCTAATTTAACCAGTATCTGGTCTAAAGACCCTTTGTCTTTTCTCTGGACTTTTAAAGCTTCGTTTAGTTGCTCTTTAGTAATAATTTGTTTTTCTATCAGTACTTCACCAAGCATTTTTAAGCAATTCTTCGTTCTATAACTTTTATATTTCTTGCGTTTTTAAAAACAGTCTCTTTATCGATCTTTCCCTGCTGATAAAGATTCACTAATGACTGTTCCATTGTCTGCATCCCAAAACCCACCCCTGTTTCTATAGCCGAATATATCTGCTCGGTCTTGCCCACACGTATTAAATTAGTTATTGCTTTAGTAACAATCATTATCTCTACTGCAGGAACTCTGGCATCTCCATTCGCACACCTTAGTAATCGTTGTGAAATTACCGCCTTTAGCGATTCGGAAAGCTGGTGCCTGACATGCTGCTGCTCAACGGGTGAAAAAACCCCTAATATTCGGTCAATAGATGATGCTGCGTCTCGGGTATGAAGGGTTGAAAAAACTAAATGTCCCGTCTCAGCAGCAGTAATAGCAGTACGCATAGTATCTAAATCGCGCATTTCACCTATCAGGATAACATCCGGGTCTTCCCGCAAGGCAAAACGCATTGCTTCGGCAAACGAATCAGTATCAACATAAAGTTCTCTCTGATTAACGATACTCTTTTTATGGGTATGCAAATATTCTATTGGGTCTTCTATGGTGATGATGTTACAGGCGTGGGTCTGATTTATCATATCAATAAGTGTAGCCAAAGTTGTAGTTTTACCAGAGCCGGTAGGCCCAGTAACCAAAACCATTCCATCACGCAAATCAGAAAGTTGATGAAGACTCTCAGGCAATCCCAATTCGGTAAGGCTGAATATTCTGTCAGGAAGATTGCGAAAAGCAGCACTCACTGTGCCTTTTTGATAGTAAGCATTTATACGAAAACGGCCTATATCTTTAAAGCTATAGGCTAAGTCAACAGAATGCTTTTTTTTAAATATCTCTTTTTGTTCTTGTGAGAGCAACTGAAATATCATCTCTTCAGTTTCACTGGAAGATAGTTTTTCGCCTTTACCAGGGATCAGTTCTCCATGAATACGTAACAAGGGCGGGCTATTGCAAGTAAGGTGCAAGTCCGATGCTTTTTTCTCAATCGTCAAATGGAGAAGCTCAAATATATCCATTTAATTTTTGTCTTTGCTCGTATCTTTTTTATCTTGTCCTGTGGGCTTAAGCTCTTTATTTTCCTTATCATAGTCTAAGAGCCTTTTCTGCTCCTCCTTAACATAAGGGTGCTCGGAAAGGTCGGAAATTGTCTTATCCGATATGGCATTAGCTTCTTCAGGCATCATCATAATATGCGGGGTAATCAAAAAAACAGTCTCTGTCTTTTCTTTCGCTAAGTCCTTTTTCTTAAAGAAAAACCCTAATAAAGGAATATTTCCCAAACGGGGAACTTTACGCTCATAACCATAGTCGGTCTCTCTTATAAGTCCCCCAATAGCCAATGTGCGGCCATCACTGGCCATAATAATATTTTCCACCCGAGAGGTATTAACTGTATCTATGGGCAAAGTAATTACCTTTCCTTCTTGGTTGACAAGGCTAATGTTTGCTCCACCCGGCTTAACGCTATCAACTTCAGCCAAAAAACGCATAGTTACGGTTTTATCCTCATTAATGGAAGGAGTAATGGTAATTTTTGTCCCAATATCCTTAAGCTTAATAACCGGACGCACAGTTTCCGCAGTCCGCTGTTCAAACTCCCGAATCTCATATTCATAATTAATAGTAATCGGTCTTTCTTCTCCGATAAAAAATTCTCCTGGTGCATTATTAGCGCAAAGAATCATTGGCGTGCCAATAATCTTGACCTGCTTATTTTCTTTAAACATTTCCATGCGAACCTTTACTTGCTCATCCACAAATTGATAAATAAGGGTAGGTGATTCTAAGGGAGTAAATCCACCTGTATCGGCAATATGCTTACCTGAACCAGGCTTAACATCAAAATCAAAAAATGACTTAAAGTCATCAGTTAAAGTAATCTCTAAGATTTTTCCTTCGAGTAAGACTTGCGAGGTAGGAGTATCTATCTTTCTGATAAAATCACCTATATCACTTAAAATTTTCATATCAACCGAACGGCAGACTATAGAGTTATTACGGGGAAAAACAGTTAAATAGACAATAGCCTTTTCCTGTTTGGCCTTAAGGATATCCTCTAATTCTATTTCCTTTTGTTCGCTCTTCTTCATTTCAAGTTCTTCAATTACCTTTGAAGTGAGTTCTTCGCTTTCTCTTTTACTACCAGCAACAAAGGTTTCTCGTGCAGTTTGGGCTTTATACCCACCACCTCCTCCTCCCCCTCTGCCCCCACGCGCTCCTTTTTCTGTTCCCACATGGCTATAGCTTTCTATTTCCCCTGGCTCAACATATTTAATGCGGTCTCCAAATAGATTATCCAGTAAATTAGCTACGGCAAGACACGAGGCGTATTTAAGCCTGTGCACAACTATCTTTTCGTCGTAGCAAATAGTCAACTCCTTTTCATACTCCTCAGTGGTCATAATCCGAATAACATTATCCTCTTCGCTAAACCAGAGATTATAAAGCTTACACATTGTCTTGAGCGTCTCTTGAGGGCTTACCCTTTTTAAAAAGAGGGTTATTTTAAAATCCATAATCTCTTCACTTGCAACAACATTCTTGCCGGTTAAGTCTGTGAATACCTTAAGCACATCGGACATTGGCGTTTCTTTAAAATCAAAGACACTGATTTTTTCCTCTTCTATATTTTGAGATTTTCCTGGATTAAACCCCTCAGCAAGAAAACCCCCGCATACAAATAGAATTAAACTTACATACATTATTTTTCTTAACATCTTCATCTTCATTTACCTCTTCAATAGTTCACAAATACGCTTGTGCTCTTGTACACTAATATCATCGGAAGCGCTGGTGAACCTCTTGTCCTCCTTTCAAAATAATAACTAACTCGTTTGGTGTTATTTCTTTTATAAGAAAAGAAATAAAAGCGTTTTTTTGCGAACCTTCTGACTTAACTACTATCTTGTCATTGGGCTTAAGAACCACATCACCAAGTGATTCAATATTTGCTGTAGCCATTGTATTACTGCCAACAACCATAATACCGGTAATCTCAATGTTTGGTAAATTAAAACCTGCCAGTCCTTCTCCTGTAAAAGAGACATAGTTGTCTGATACGGTTTTCTTAAGAAGTTCTCTACTCAAACTGAAAGGATCCCGCTCTTTCAGGGATGCAGTTTGAATCGTATCCGCCGTATTTTTTTCGCCATAAACAGCGCCTCCCAGATATAAAAAACAAATAATAACTAATACATTCATAGATTATTTGTATATGTTTAGTCTCCTTAATATGTATTGAACTTCCTCATTAAAGAGCCAAAAATCGCTTTCTTTAATTGCAAATTTTAAATTGTAAATTTTAAATTGTAAATTTTTTTAAAATACAAAATCTAAATCAAAACTTCTTCGTTCCTCATTTCATTTTACAATTTGCAATCTACAATTTGCAATTTACAATTATGTTTAGCTTTAGCTAAACACATACGATTATTTATAGTAAATTGCAAGTAACAAAATTATCTTTAAATTTTCTCCTTCACTTTCGCGCTCGATTAATACTTTCTCAATCGTAACAAGTTTTGATAAGCTTTTGATTTCTTTTAAAAAATTCTTAAAATCTAAAAAGTTGCCCGCCATTACCAAATTATGCAAAGTTCTGTTTAGAGAAAGCCCTTTTTTATCTTGAGGTTCCTTTTCATCTGCTGGCGAGATTTCTTTAATCTTAAGATTGTATTGCTTGGTCAAGCGGCTAATTTGGATAAGAGTCTCTGCTAACCCCTTTTCATTGACTAATATAAAATTTGCCTTTTTGAGCTCGGATTTTGCCTTCTCTAATTCTTCTTCCTGGATGGAAGAAAAAGTATCTTTGCTTGGCACCTGCCATTTTAACCCCTTAACCTCTTTAGACAACTTGTCCCATTCTCCTTTAAGTTCCTTAAATTTCTTACACTCAGGCTCATAGACTTTTTTAACATAAAAGAAGCAGGCTATTACCGCTATTAAGGCAACAATTCCCATTTGTTCGAGTTTGGTCAGTCTTTTCTTAACCATTTTCCTTCAAAACCACCTTTATCTTAAACCCATACAAAAACAATCCTTCGCTTTCAGGAGTAACTTCCTTTTCATTTATGCTCTGGAGTTTTGCCTCCTGGATAACCTCAAGACGCTCCAGTTCTCCGACAAATTTAGTAATGGAGGCAGCAGAAACCCCTGAGCCCTCAAGCAAAAATGTATTACTACCATC
>JBFMDZ010000045.1 GCA_040753555.1 bacterium | reverse complement strand
GGTAAAATCTCCACCCAGGATAATTAGGGAAGTGAAATAGAGAAATCAATCAATATGTAGTGACAATCTCAAAAATTAAGTGTAATAATATCAATATGTTATGAATTTTGCTGTTGAATGCAGGTTACGAAGAAAGAAGAATTTGCAAGAGAGGGTAAGGAGGGATTTGGAAAAGCTTAAAGAGGGTTCCCTTTTTGACTGAGGAGGAGATAGAGCCAATAGTTGAGAGGGCAAAGGAGGCAGGAGCAGATCATATTATCGCCAGCAGTTTCAAGGTTCGAAGAGATATCTGGAGCAGATTCAAGAGGACATTTCCAAAACTCTCTATGAGATTGGAGCCTCTTTACTTTAAGGAGGGAGAGAGGATTGGAAGTTACTGGTATCTGCCCAAAGCCTTGAGAAAGAGATTGATGGTTAGGGTAAGAGAGGTGTGTAAGAGATATAACCTCCCTTTCTCCTCTTGCCGGGAGGGATTCTCAGACCTTCAAACTGCAGCAACCTGTGATGGAAGCTGGCTTATTAGATTTTGATCTTGATGTTTAAGGATTGCAATCTGTAAAATAGAGTGATTAACATGGATTCAGCTATTATTGGTGCGATAATTGGAGGGCTATGTGCAATTATAGCTGCGGTTATTCCTCTCTTGCTAAAGAGAAAGAAAAAACCACCCCAGCTACTACCAAAGCCACCTCTACCTCCTGAGATTCCTTCAAAGCCACCTCTACCTACTGAGATTCCTTCACCCCCTACCCCTTACTTTGCCCATCCATATCCCCTGCAAGAGAACTTCACTGGTCGCCTACCAGAACGAGAGATGCTGACTGATTGGTTGACAAGAGACCCTCATCCAATGCTGACTATGACTGGGATTGGTGGGATGGGAAAGTCTGCCCTCTGCTGGTATTGGCTGCAAGAAGATATTCGGGGAAGTGAAGAACAGCCAAAGAAGGTTATGTGGTGGTCATTCTATGATAAAGAATCCAGATTTGAGAGGTTTCTCTTAAAGGCTATTGAATACTTCAGTGATGAGGAAATTGACTGGAGAGAACTCAAATCCCCTCGTGATCAGATGGATCGGCTCTATAATGAGATTCTTTACCAGAATCGCTTTCTCCTCATCCTTGATGGTGTAGAGAGGGTGTTGCGTGGTTATGCTGGATTGGGTTCTCCTTACCAGGGTGATGAGGTAAGAGAGGATGAGCGGGGAGACTTTAGAGCCTGCATTGACCCCAATCTTGGTATATTCTTACAACAATTAGCCTCAGGTTATCCAAAGACAAAGACATTGCTCACCAGCCGATTATATCCCAGAGAACTGGATGATATTGCTGGCTGTCTCCACAAGGAATTGACCCAGATGGATAAAGAGGATGCTGTAGAGTTTTTCCATCGCCAAGGTGTCGAAGGAACAAGGGCAGAGATTGAGGCAGCTTGTGAGCCTTTTGGCTATCATCCATTGTCATTGAGACTGCTCTCGGGTATGATTATTAAAGACCCTAAATATATGGGTGATATAGTTGCCTGGTCAAGACATAATCCTTTACCTGAATTAAAAGGGATTAGAGGAGAACACCATATATTGGAGTTAGCCTATGATTCATTAGATACTCAGAAACAGAGCCTTATCAGCAAATTGGCTGTCTTCCGTAATCCTATGGATTATGAGGCTATTGCTATCTTCAATGAATTTAAGACAGAGGAAGAATTTGATAATGCCTTGATTGAACTTGTAGATAGAGGGCTATTACTTCGTAATACTCAAACGAATAGCTATGACCTCCATCCTATTGTCCGAAGATACTGCTATGATAGATTAAAAGATAAGGAGGGTGTTCATTCCCGATTACGAGACTACTTTGAAACCATACCAGAGCCTGAAAAGATTGAATCTTTGGATGATTTAGCCCCTGTAATAGAACTTTATCACCATACCGTGGGTTCAGGGAGGTATGAGGAGGCTTGTGATTTATTTATGAACGCATTGATAAGCCAACTTATTATCAATTTGGTGCCTACAACTTGAGAATTGACCTCCTGAAAGCCCTCTTCTTAGATGGTGAAGAAAGACCTCCCAGGCTGAAAGATGAAGCATGGCAAGCATGGACCCTGAACGAACTGGCAAACTCCTACTCCCTATCTGGTCAGCCCCAGAAGGCAGTGCCGCTGTTTGAAAGACAGATTGCAATTCGAGAGAAACAAGGTGTGAAGAAAAGTGTTGCCATCGGCTTAGGCAACCTCGCTAGTACAGCTCAGATTCCACTCGGTGAACTTAAGGCTGCTGAGTCCAACCTGCGACGCTCAATCAACCTTTGCCAGGAGATTAAGGATGAATTTTGGGAAGCTGTGGGTCATCAAGAGCTTGGTCGATTGCTTGCCTATCAGGGTAATTTTTCAGAATCAGAGAAGGAACTAGAAAGGTCAACAAGATATTGGGAAAAGATTGATCATAAGCAAGGTCTTTGTCTGGATGAGGCATACCGTAGCCTTCGTGCCCTACTTATGGAAGATGCAGATAGCGCACTCAAGGAAGCTTTGAGGGCAAGAGAGTTAGCAGATGTTAGACATTATGAAAGAGACATCATCCGGGCTGAATGGCTCATTGGTTCTGCTTATCTTGCAAAAGGAGATTTAAACAAAGCAGAATCACATCTCAATGAGGCTATAATCCGTGATAGAAGAATAAACTTGGTAGAATTAGAGCCCGACATCCTTTTAGCCATAGCAAAGCTGCGGTTTGCCCAAGGACATAGAGATGAGGCAGAGAAGCTGGCAAAAGAGGCTTTAGATATTGCCACAAGATGTGAGTATAGATTAAAGCAGGCAGATATCCATATTTTCTTAGCAGAGTTTTACTTATCTACAAAAGACCCTGCCCAGGCAAGAGAAGATCTTGAGCTGGCCAAAGAAAGAGCAGCCTGCGGCTACCAACCAGCCCTTAACAAAGCGAAGCTTCAATAAAACTTCTTGACAGATGGAGGAAAATAGTCTAAAATAAATTAGTCTAAAATAAATTAGACAAATTATTTGACAAGAAGACATAATCATAATATGGAATTTATTAATCGTAAAGAAGAACTCGATTTTTTGAACAAAAGATGGCAAGAAAAAGGTGCCCAGCTTATCCCCATCTATGGGAAGAGAAGGGTAGGCAAGACAGAGCTTACTTTGCAGTTTATTAAAGATAAACCTCATATCTATTTTTTGAGTGAGTCAGTTCCAAAAGAGCTGCAGCTGCGTAAGTTTGCAGAAGTTGCGGGAGGGTTCTTTAACGATAAGTTCATTACGCAAGGAGGTTTTCGTGATTGGGTCCAAGCATTAGAATACCTATCTAAGAAGAAAGAGAAGATGGTGATAATAATAGATGAATTCCCTTATTTAGTAGAGGGTGATCCAGCTACACCATCCCTTTTCCAAAAAGGATGGGATTTATATCTCAAGGATTCACCTCTATTTATTATCCTTTTGGGTTCAAGTATTGGCATGATGGAACGAACTACCCTCTTTTATCGAGCACCACTCTATGGTAGAAGAACTGGTCAGATTCGACTTCAGCCATTCTCCTTTAAACAGCTTAAGGAGGCCTTCGAAGCCTTCCCTTTTGAAGAGAGGTTAACAATCTACTCAATCGTTGGTGGAATGCCTCCTTACATAAATCTCTTTCGAAGGCAAAAGAGGAATATATGGGAGGTAGTTAAAGACCAAATACTGACTAAAGGAAGTCTCCTCTATGAAGAGGTAGAATTTCTACTCCGGGAAGAACTCAAAGAGCCAAGGAATTACTTTGCCATCCTGATTGCCCTTTCTCTTACAAAGACAAAGTTATCTGAAATCCTTAATGAGACTGGCTTTGATAAAGGGACAGTCTCAAGGTATCTATCTATTTTACAAGACCTACAGATTGTCACTAAGGAAGTTCCAGTCACAGAAAAGGTTCCCCAGAAGAGTCGAAAGGGTTTGTATCGGATCGAAGATAACTTCTTCAATTTCTGGTTCCGCTTTATCTTTCGTAATAGAGACCTACTTGAAGAGGGGAAGAAGAAAGAAGTCTTAAAGATGGTCAAAAGAGGGATAGGAGAGATATTATCAAGAAATTATGAGAAGATTTCGCTTGAGACACTCAAGGAGGCAGTAAGTAAAAGAAAGCTGCCAATCTATTTTACCCGATATGGACGCTGGTGGGAAAAGGGTGAAGAGATCGATATTGTGGCTGTAAATCAGGAGCAGAATAAGATACTATTTGGTGAAGTAAAATGGTCTAACAGGCCAGTAGGGACAAATATCTATAAGGATTTAAAACAGAAGGCACAAAAGGTAATCTCTAAGAGAAGGCCAAAGAAGAAATATTTCTGTCTCTTTAGTAAGACAGGTTTTACTCAGGCTATGTTGGATATAGCCAAAGAAGAAGGTGTATTCCTATTTGAGAAGGATTCTCTCATCGTATAATGGTAATTTGGCAACATAATGGGATGCAGATTACAAAGTGCCTCAATAAAAAACGAAGAAATCCTAAAAATTGTGGACAAATTACCAGGATTATGGTATGTGTTTATTTTAAAGGAGAAAAAATTTACAAATTAAAGGCTAATGACTAAAGGCTAAATATATATGAAGATTTTTGTTAGTTCTTCTTGAGGTTGATGGCTATGGGTATTCTGGCAAATCTAAAAGATAAACTCTTAGTTGAGGCACACCACGCCTGTGTTATATGTGGTAAGTCGGGTGTGCAGATACACCATATTAATGGCAATAAAGAGAATAACGATGAATCCAATCTGATCGTATTGTGTCTCAGACATCATGATGAAGCTGAGAAATCAAAAGAGGGACGAGGACTTTCAGTAAATCTTACTCCTACCCAATCATATCTTTATAAAAGGATAAATTTAGGGAAGCTGTGGGTCATCAAGAGCTTGGTTTATTGTTTGCCTATCAGGGTAATTTTTCAGAATCAGAGAAGGAACTATCAAAAGGCTTAGAATTGTTCATTAAAGAAAAGGCAGTTCAACCTCAAGGTATTATCTGGGTCTACCGTAGCCTTCGTGCCCTACTTATGGAAGATGCAGATAGCGCACTCAGAGCGGCTCAGAGGGCTTATGATATTGCCTTCAGCCGTCAAAATGAAAGGGATAGAATCCGGGCTGAATGGCTCATTGGTGCAGCCTTCTTGGCAAAAGGAGATTTAAACAAAGCAGAATCACATCTAAATGAGGCTATAATCCGTGATAGAAGGATAAACTTGGTAGATTTAGAACCCGACATCCTTTTAGCCATAGCAAAGCTGCGGTTTGCCCAAGGACACAAAGAAGAGGCAGAGAAGCTGGCAAAAGAGGCATTAGATATTGCCACAAGATGCCAATATCGCCTAAACCAGGCAGATATCCATATTTTCTTAGCAGAATTTTACTTATCTACAAAAGATTCTGCAAAAGCAAAGGAACATCTTGAACTCGCCAAAGAAAGAGCAGCCTGCGGCTACCAACCTGCTTTGAACAAAGCTTCTCAACTAACCATTTAGGAAAGAGAGATTTTCCTTTAATCTCTCTATCTCATCCTTCTGTTCTTCCATCTGGTTTGTTATCTTTTCCCCTTGTCTTTCAATAGCAATCCAGACAAAGAGATTGATAATGGCTGATAGCATTATTATGCTTATTGCTACTAAGCAGAGGAAAAATATAAGGTTATCTACCTTCTTATAAACTATTGCTATAAATGGTATGCCCAAAAAAAGAAGCACTATTATCAGAGAAAAACAGAGGCTGAAGATAATGTTTCTTCGGTTATTCTTTCCCACAAAGTCTAAAAGGTCTGTTATCTTTGACATCACATACCTCCTGCCCCATAACAAAAAGGGGCAACAAATCAATATCGGCCACCGTCCAGTAAATCCGATAAATGACTGCTACCCCTGTTCTCCAGAGATAACAGCCTTCTTCTCACTGGACGGTGAGAGGAAAAATCCCCTTTAAGAAAAAGGCCGACTCAACCCTTTAAAAAGTATTTTACCAAAAAAGCCCCATTCTTGTCAATCACAAAAACATCCCATATTTTCTTGTCCAGGGAAACCTTGCAAAATCCTATGCCCAATCTGCCTACTAAAAAGCCAAAGCAATGCACTACCGCTTATTAGAAACCAAAGCACAATCTTCCTTGATTGGCTCAAGGCTGTAAGGTCAAGGTTTTCCTATACCCTATTCCTTTAAACTCCTAAACTTTTTATTCTCTGTGGAATATTCCCAACAATTTTGTTGGCCAACAATTTTGTTGGCAAATAATTTTGTTGACAAAATCTTTAGTAGGTGATATAATTATAAATGAAAAAGGCCAAAGATGCTAAATGAAACATCCTTAATTGAAGAAATGATAGAGGATTTAAAGAAAAAGGTAGGTGATAACTTGCCTTCTCATTTTTTTCAACCCCATCTCTGGGTTGAAACTATCACTGAATTGAGGTCATCATGGGAGACCTTTTACCAGGTTTTTGTAAACGAATATCTCTATCCCTTTGTCGCTGAAGAAAATTCTAACATCTTTAATAATGATAACCGAGAAGCCTATCGTATGGATATTGAAAACAAAAATAGAATTAAATCAGCTACTTCTATTATTGATAAAATCACAAGAACTATTGATAAACAAAAAATCCCTTTCCTAAGAGGATATAACTCAAAAAATTTAAGGGAATTTATAGAAGATTATATGTTAAAGATTGACGATATTGTCCGCTGTCGTATTCTATGTAATTATCAGAGTGATATGGATGAGATTGATAAAAACCTAACCACTGAATTTGTCAAGGCAACTACTAATTCAAAAATTACTTACTGTAGTGAAAAAAGAAGGGATAAAAGAATAGAGGCAGGCAGAAGTTTTGAAAAAGGGGCTCACCGTGCCATTCATGAATACTTTCAGATGGAGAGAGATGGAAAAATATATTATCTTGAGATTCAGATTATGACCTTTTTGCAGGAGGCATGGGATATTAAACAACATTTAATCTATGAAAAGATAAGAAGAAAGATAAATACCCCAAAGATTCAACATATCAAAGACCGCTTTCATATCTTAAGCGGGCTACTGATGATTGCTGATGAATTTGCAGATAAAACCTGGAAAATCTACCAAAAAGGAGGCAGATGATGAAGCTCTATAAATATCTCTTTGAATTCTCAGGGGAGAAGAATTTTTCCCTTGGGCTTATAAATGAAAGAAAGGTAGATGAAACAAGGGTTTTAGACCTTTATTTTCTACTCCATAGCACTGCTTTGAAATTTGCCCGAGAAAATTTGCTAAACTTTATCCAAACACCAGCTACAAGTAAAG
This sequence comes from bacterium, assembly GCA_040753555.1. Classification (NCBI taxonomy): domain Bacteria; species bacterium. Next base: position 6,578 of record JBFMDZ010000045.1, on the reverse strand, counting down.
AAGCTTTGGAGGTAAAAGACATTTCAGAATACATCTATCTTGAAGGAAGCTTTAATGAGAAAAGATTTAGGAGACACCTTACTTGGCTTTTTACAAAGGGTAAAATTCCCAGGTTCCCGGTGCGAATAAGAACCCTTCCTCCTTTTGATGAATTGGTGGGAAGGGAAGGATTGCTCCAAAAGATAGAGAACTTGATTAAAGAAAAAAATGTCTCTTTGCGTGCTCCCAGATGTTATGGAAAGACATCTATACTTAATGCCATCTTTGAAAGACCTCCCCAAGGCTGGCAACCTTTATTTATCCAGGCAAGAAATCTGCAAAATCCTGCTGCATTTGTGGGTGCCATCGCTTATGAACTAACCTCAGATTCTGCCATTGAACGCCAAGTAAAAAGAGAGCTTATAGAAAAACAGGCAGAAAGAGCATTAACCGATACCTTAACCTCTCTTCTTCCTGAAGATAAACACCATTTGCTCCTGGTGGATGAATTTGCTGAATTTTTAAGGAATCTCAAAGAAAATAAAGCCCTTAAGGATTTTGATAATGGCTTTTGTAATTTCTTTAATCTCCCCAAAATAAGATTTATTATCGCCAGTAGTGAAGCAGAAGACAGAATTTCTGGGAATAAAGGGTTAAAGATACTCTCCAATTTTGAAAAGGTAAATGTCCCTTTACTAAAAGATGATGAGGCAGGGTTATTGCTGGAGGAACTTGCTTATAATTCAGGGATAATCCCAAAAAAAGGCGAGATTGAAAGGATAAAGAATTTACTTAAGACATTTATCCCTTATTTTATTCATATCTTTGTCTCGGTGTGGAATGAGGGAAACAAAGAAATAAGCCCTGAAGAGGTGTATGAAAGGTTACTAGGCAAAGAAGGCTGGAATCTTTTAAGGGATTTTCAGGAGCTACCCAAGAGATACCCTCCTAAGTTGATCTCCTCAAGTTATAGCCTCCTTTCAGAGATGGCTATAAGGGAGCAAGGGATAGAGAAAGGGGAGGCAAAAGCAATCTTTAAAGAAAAAGCAGGCGCAGATATATCAGATTTTGAAGAGATGATTCAAAGACTTATAGATGACCTTTTAATAGAAGAACAAAAAGAGAGATACTATTTTAAGGCATCATTATTAAAGGAATTCTGGAGAAGATTTCCCACATAATCATTACCCACAAATTGGGTAAAAGGGGTGAGCTAAAGAATGAGTGAAATACTAATTAGCCGATTTCATCCTGCTATTGAGGAAGCCAGTGCTCTGGAGTCTATCTTTGTAGGAAAAGAAAGAAAGGATTATGTTGAGGAGATACTCAAAGAATTAGAAGAAGAAATTACCTCAGATAGATACCTTCAGTCCCGCTTTTTCTATGGCCCCGCAGGTATAGGAAAGACCTTTCTCCTCTCAATAATCTTCCATAGAATCAAAAAAAACTCCACCCTCTCTAAAAATTACTTTCCCGTCTTACTTCCTGAAGAACTCTTTGGAGTCCGAAATGTAGCCGAGATAATCTTAAGGGTTCTTGAGACAATTGTTACACCCCAGGGAAGAATTATCTCTGATGAAGAAAATAAGAAAATCCAGCGCTATGTTGAAGATAAGATTAGCTGGGTTAAAGAGGCAAAAAGCAAAGAGCAGAGGTTTAATCGAGGCAAAAGTGTGCTTTACGAAATAAAAGAAAGATTTGGGAAGAGAACAATAATAATGATAGAGAACCTTGATAGATTAGTTCCATCCTTTAAGAAAGAGGAGTTAAATAATCTTCTTTCCATCTTACCCCGTTCAAAGAGTCTTAAGATATTAGCCACAGCCGCAACCTTTATCAGGGATATGGGTAAAATAGGCTCTCCGATCTATGGGTATTTTAAAAAGAATGAACTTACTCGCTTGACTAATGAGGAGTGTTTTGAGTTAATCTCAAGAATACAAGAATTTTATGCCAGAGAATATCCTAAGCTAACCCAATACTTCCGCTCCCCAGAGGGAAAAAGAAGGATAAGGATATTTCAGGCTATCTCTTATCTTTCTGGTGGCTTGCCCAGAATGATCTTCCCCCTCTTTGAGATTGCCCTGGCTGAATGTGAAAGGGAGTCTGATGGAAAAGGGGCAAAAGAAAGATGGCAGTCTTCGCTTGGATTTATGCAGGAGATGTTTGAAAAACTAACCCTAATTTACCGCGAGGCATTATGGGCTCTACCCACAAGTCAAAGAGAGATAATAGAAATCTTTGCCCAATCTCAAACCTCCTTACAACCAAAGGAGATTGAAAACCTGACCCATCTTAGCTCAAAGGAGGTCTCAACCTACATCTTAAGGCTAATAGAGAGGGGTTGGCTAAGGAATGTTACCGAAACTATGGGTAAGAAGAGATTTTATATCCTCTCTGAACCACTCTTTCCTATCTGGTATAGATGGAGAAGGGGTGGCTCTCCAGAAGAAAGATGGCTCTTTGTTATCTATCTACTTGCCTATATGTTCACTGAAGAGGAATTAAGATATAAAGAATCTGTATCTGAAGAGATGAAGGGGATATATCTTCAGGCAATCTCCTTAAAGCCTGAGATTGAGTCTATTATTACTCAGAGAGCCAGATTTATTGAAGCGCCCATAGAAAAGGGTATCACCAAACCTGATATTGAGATATGGCTTGACAAAGCAGATGCATCTTTCAAACTTGGTCGCTATGAAGAGGCACTCAAAGCCTATGATTATGCAATAAAGCTAAAACCTGATTTTGCTGAGGCATGGTATAACAAAGGAGTGTTTCTTGGCAATCTTGGTCGCTATGAAGAGGAACTCAAAGCCTATGATTATGCAATAAAGCTAAAACCTGATTTTGCTGAGGCATGGTATAACAAAGGACTTACCCTTATTTATTCCATAAAGCCTCTACTTTTGGAGAAAAATTATGGTTTGGTAAAGGAGAGAATAGAGGTGATAAAGGCGATGTTATCTTCTGATAGGTTATCTACTGGCAAGATAGAGGAAGACTTTATCTCTTTTCTCAGAGAGTTATTCAGGGAAGGTCTTTATAAAGAAATGGAGATATTGAAAGGGATATTTTTGGAGTTAAAGTGGGAAAGTTATCTTGAAAGATTTAGCCCTCTTTGGACAGCAAGCAAGATGGGAGAATATCTGGATAATGATAAGCCTTTAGAGGCATTAAAAATCCTGGAAAGACTGGATGCAGTAAATAGAAAGGCTATTGAAAGGGTGCTGGAAATTAAATATGGAAAAGACTGGTTTAAAGAGGCGAAGGAAAAGATGAGAAGTCTATCTAATCTTTTTTAGTAAATATAAACCCACCTGATTTTGGTACGTGTTTAGCTAATGCTTAATGTATCCTAAAGTTAGGAAAGAAGATATGGAAAATTCTAAATACATAAGCACAAAATTCTAAACAAATTCAAAGCACAAAATCCAAATGACCAAAACAATGGCCGATGTTTTTGGATTTTGAACATTTGGATTTTGATATTGTTTTAAGATTTCGGATTTTCAATTTCGGATTTATAAAGATTGATACTTTTTATGTAGGAGCTAAACACATACTGAGAGACAGAGAATTTAACCACTTATTCCTATTTTGAGGTGTAAAAGAGAGAAAGATTTCTAAGGTAAAAAAACTTTTTTTAACCTAAAACAAGAGGCAGAAGAAACCGCCCAAATCCTTGAAAGCCTATAATTTACTTTCCCGATGGCTATAAATCCCTTCTATCCTTTGATTTCTTACGCTCCTCCCTGATCCCTTCTATGACTCCCGTTATAAGTGAGCCAAATAGCCAAAAGAGGATTATATAGACAATATCTGTTGTGGTAAGCTCTGACCACTCCATCTCTACCTCCTTGCCCCATAAACAAAAAGGGGCAACAAATCAATATCGGCGACCCGTAACGAACTCCGATAATGACTGCTACCCCTGCGATGCAGAGATAACAGCCTTCTCCTTAGTTACGGGTCAGAGGAAAATCCCCTTTAAGAAAAAGGCTAAATCAACCCTTTAAAAATTATTTTACCCGAGAATCCTCATCTTGTCAATAACAAAAAACTACAAAGGTTGCGAGAAAGACCTACAAAATGCCCTTAAGCTCATCTTTTGCACCGGCTTTAAACTCTACGAACCCGAGGCAGAGCTAATCTTAGCCAAAGCATATCTGGGAAAAGATAAAGATAAGGCAAAGACCTATGCCAATTCAGCCTATGAAAAGGCTAAAGAGATGGGCTATCACTCACCCCAGCTTGAGGCCTTCCATCTGCTAACAGAGATAGAGTAAGTTTTCGTTGACAATGAAAACTTTCTATGATATACTTTCATTTAGAATGAAGACAATAAGATGGAAAGGGAGCTATTAAAAGAGATAATATTGGAACAACAAGAGGTTATAAAGAATAAGGAGATAGGGATAGAGCGCCAAGATTTATCCAAGATCAAGGAGTATATACCCCTCCTCCACACCATTCTCATCTCCGGGATGAGGCGGGTAGGAAAGTCAACCTTACTTGCCCAGATTATCGATAGGTTCTATAAGGGCAATATCTATTACCTTAACTTTGAAGACGAGAGATTGATCAATTTTGAGCCTGAGGACTTTAACCATCTCTATGAATCATTTGTGGAGCTGTTTGGTAAGCAGAAGGCCTTCTTCCTTGATGAGGTCCAAAATGTCAAAGGCTGGGAGATGTTTGTTAGAAGGATGTCAGAGGCAGGATTCAAGTTCTTTATCACAGGTTCAAATGCCTCACTATTAAGCAAGGAAATAGGAACCAAGCTCACTGGAAGGTATCTTACCTGTGAACTCTACCCATTCTCGTTCAAGGAATTCCTCAAGTTAAAGGGATATCTCCTCACAAAAAATGCACTCTCTTTGACTGCAAAACGGGCAGAGATAAAGGGATTGTTTAATGAGTATCTAAAAGAGGGTGGTATGCCTGAGTATCTCAAGTTTAGAAACCCTGAGATATTGAAGAAGGTCTATGACGATATACTATACCGTGATATAGTGGCCAGATATGATATTAAGGAGACAAAATCCTTGAGAGAATTGGCTCTCTATTTTTTGAGCAACCCAGGAAGCCTCTTTTCTCACAATAAGTTGAAGAAGGCATTAGGGTTGGGTAGTGTAAATACAATAAAGGCCTATACCGAGTATCTTGAGAACTCATTTATGATATTTGTTGCCAACATCTTCTCCTATTCGCTGAAACAGCAGTTTATTGCTCCCAAAAAGGCCTATTGTATAGATAATAGATTGGCTGATTGTATATCCTTTAAATTCTCAAAAAATAGGGGAAAGTTCCTGGAAAACTTAGTAGTTACAGAACTAAGAAGGAGGGGAAAGGAGCTCTATTACTATAAGACAAGAAAGGGGCTTGAGGTTGACATCCTGATAAGAAAAGGAGAAGGGGTTGAAGGATTGATCCAGGTGACCCAGAGTCTATCAGATGTAACAGTGAGACAGAGAGAACTGAAATCTCTCACCGCTGCTATGGAGGAGCTTGGACTTCAAAAAGGGCTAATCCTTACTCAAGACGAGGAAGAAAAGATCAAACTTTCTGACAAGGTGATAAATGTAAAGCCAGTATATAAATGGCTGCTGACAGTCTGATCTTTGTTGTGCCTTTGGCAGAGAATTGAGGTAAAGATATGCTTGAGATTTTAGAACTGATCTTTTAACCTTCCTTGAGATTGCCAGAAAGGTTGGTATGCCAGAGCTTGAAATTGAAGCATTGCTTGAATCTACCAAGTTGTGGTTGGATATGAAAAAATATAAAGAGGCTATCCAAGATGCAAACCAAGTCCTTAAGCTATGTGCTCGCACAGGCTTTAAGCTCTACGAACCCGAGGCAGAGCTTGCCTTAGCCAAGCTACATTTAGCTCAAGGAAACCCAGAACAAGCAGAACCCCTTGCCCAATCTGCCTATGAAAAAGCAAAGAATATGCACTACCGCATAATAGAAACCGAAGCAGATAATTTTCTACGGGAGATAGTATAAACAAAAACTATTTCTTTTTCTTATATTATTTGCTATAATAATAAAAAGGGACAACTACTATGCAGGCAAGAAATTTAGACGAGGTGTTTTCTCTATTTGACCCGATGGAGCCATTAACAGGTCAACAACTAAAAGATTATTATGTTGATAGAGAGAAAAACCCTGTACAAAGATTAAAAAAATACCTGCTTCGTGAACCAGGAAAATATCATAAGATACTTTTTGTAGGCCATAGAGGCTGTGGTAAATCTACTGAACTCAATAAACTAGGGGAGGATGAGGATTTAAACAAGGATTATTTCATTGTTCTCTATTCTGTGGAAAAGGTATTGGACCAACTTGATATAGACTACATTGACCTTCTTTTTTCTATTGAGTCAATGCTCTATCAATATGCAGGAGAAAAAGGGATAAAGTTTGATGATGAGCTACTTTTTTATCTCTCAAGATTCTGGACACCAAAGTAGTAATTCTCGGTAAAAACTTAAACACATTAAAAATCATCATTTTTTTCTTTTATCTTCTCTATCCTTCTATATTTATAGTGATTTTTGCCTTTCCCTTTGGTTTTTTCTTCTTTGTTTTTTGTA
>JBFMDZ010000044.1 GCA_040753555.1 bacterium | reverse complement strand
TTTTGATGGTATTTAACAAAAAAATCTACAAAGGAAAAAAGAGGCTATGTTTTTGTGATGTGTTTTTGATATAATATATCCTGTTTAGAGGTAATTCTGGACAAAGGTAGCGAAATATAGGAATTTACCAAGAAGCTACAAAAAGCCTTAAAACATCTCTTTACCTTTGTTCTTCATCCAAAGGTAGAACTAACCAATAACAGAGCAGAAAGGGGATTAAGAGAGCATGTAGTATTCGCAAGATAATCACAAACCTTAAGGAATAAGAAAGGAACTAAAATCCATGAAGTAATTACTTCTGTCTTGACTACATGGAAGCAAAAAGGATATAATCTTAACCAAAAGTTGATCTATACACTATAAGAGAGCTAAACACATAACAGAAATTCTAAATCCAAAGCACGAAATTCAAAGCACAAAATTCTAAACAAAAGCAAAATGGCTCAAGGCTGAAGGCTCAAGGTTGAAGGTTAAACCATAGACCTTGACCCTAGACCTTTGACCTTACAACAAATTTATTGGGATTTATGGTTTATTGTTCACTTGTCATAAGGTGAGTAGATACGGTTTTTTAAATTTTTCCTTTTTTAAAAATGCCTTCAAGAAAGACTACATTTGAGGGAAGTTTCTTTAAATTTGACCATAATAGGTTAATAAGGCAGGGGTTTGCTGAGGTAATCCTTGGGAGCGAAAAGAAAAAGGAGGATATTTTAAATATTGTTAAGGAGGCTTTAAAGGGAAAAGGAAATATCCTTATTACAAGGACAAATTTTGATGTTTATTCTAAGGTAAAGGCAATTGAAAATAATGCAATGTGGCACGAAAACGCTAATTGTATTACCATAAGGAGGAAAAAAGCCGATAAATTATTTGGCCCTGTTCTTATTTTAACAGGAGGAACATCGGATATACCTATAGCAGAGGAGGCAGCAACAACATTACAGATAATGGATATAGAGGTCATTAAGGCTTATGATGTTGGTGTTGCTGGAATCCATAGGCTATTTAATGAAAAGGAGAATCTTGAAAAGGCAATTTGTATTATTGTTGTTGCTGGAATGGATGGAGCATTAGCCTCTGTTGTTGGTGGCCTTGTCCCTTGTCCTGTAATTGCTGTTCCAACAAGTATTGGATATGGTGCTTGTTTTTCTGGCATAGCTCCCCTTCTTACTATGCTTAATTCCTGTGCCCCTGGTATAGGTGTTGTAAATATAGACAATGGATTTGGCGCAGCATACCTTGCATTCAGGATAGTAAAAGCCATTGAAAGGGCAATTGTTTAATAAGATTTTATCATTCTTTGTTCTTATAAAATTTGAGCATAGTGTTTTTGCCCTTCCATTTGCATATATTGGAGGAATTATAGCCTACAAGGGGATTATGCCATTTTATTATTGGCTTTGGATTACATTAGCCTGTGTCTTTGCAAGAACCTCTGCTATGCTTCTAAACAGGATAATAGACAAAGAAATTGATAGAAAAAATCCAAGAACGCAAAATAGGCCATTTATTACAGGAAGGATAAAGATTAAAGAGACAATTCCCATTCTTATTTTATCCATTTTTCTCTTTTTATTCTCATCATTTAAGCTTAACCTAACCTGTCTTTTTCTTTCACCCATTGCCCTGTTTCTTATTAGCTCCTATCCTTACACAAAAAGATTTACTTGGACAAGCCATTTTTATCTTGGGGCTTGTCTTGCTTGCGCCCCAATTGGAGGCTTCCTTGCTGTTTCTGGAAAATGCGATGTTTTAAGCCTAATCCTTGGGTTATTTGTTATATTATGGGTCTCTGGATTTGATATTATTTATTCATTACTTGATATGCAATTTGATAAAGAATATAACCTTTATTCAATCCCACAAAGGTTTGGAGAAAGAAGGGCACAGCAAATTTCTTTTCTTCTCCACATACTTTCTGGCATTCTCCTTATCCCTTTTGGAATATTATCGCAATTTGGATTAAAATATTGGATTGGATTTTTCTTTATATTCCTTCTCCTTGTAAGGCAGCATATAATCATAAGGGATAGAAATAGAATAAACGAAGCATTCTTTACAACGAACGGAATGATAAGTATCCTATTTCTTTTTATAGTTATATTTTCGTATTAAATGTTGATAAAACCCTTACATTTTATTATACTTATGCTATGAAACATCCATATTCAACCGTTGATATAATTATTGAGATAGGGGGCGGAATTGTTTTCATAAAGAGGAAAAACCCTCCATATGGCTGGGCTTTACCTGGAGGGTTTGTTTCGTATGGTGAGACATTAGAGCTTGCTGCAATAAGGGAGGCAAAGGAGGAGACAGGCCTTGATATTACACTTATCAGGCAATTTCATACATACTCAGACCCAAATAGAGACCCACGGTTTCATACAATATCAACGGTATTTATTGCAAAGGCAAGTGGAGAGCCAATTGGAGGGGATGATGCATTGGAAGCAAGAGTTTTTGAAAGGAATAATTTTCCAGACGGTCTTCTCTTTGACCATAAAAATATTATGAATGATTATTTAAAGGAGGAAGAAAAATGAAAAAATATCTTATGACACCAGGGCCAACAATGATTCCAGATGATGTCCTATTGGAGATGGCAAAGCCCATAATCCATCATAGAACAAAGGAATTTCAGGAGGTCTTAAAAAATACACAGGAGGGTTTAAGGTATGTATTTCAAACCCAAAACCCTGTATTTATATTTGCAAGTTCAGGAACAGGAGGGATGGAGGCTTGCGTTTGTAATATTTTATCGTCATCTGATAAGGCATTGGTTATTATCGCAGGAAAGTTTGGAGAGAGGTGGAGCGAGCTTTGTAAGGCTTATAAGATTAAATTTGAGGTTCTTAATGTCCCCGAAGGGGATTGCCCAGATCCAGAAGATGTAAGGAAGATTTTACAAAAGGATAAAATAAAGGCTGTTTTTTCAACCCTTTGCGAGACATCGTCTGGTGTTGTCTCAGACATTGAGGCAATAGGGAATATTTGCAAGGAATATAATAGCCTTCTTGTAGTAGACGCTATTTCTGGGCTTTGTGCAGATAGCTTTTTTATGGATACATGGAATGTGGATGCCTGTGTTTCTGGCTCACAAAAGGGTTTAATGATGCCACCAGGTCTTTGTTTTGTTGCAGTAAGCAAAAGGGTATTAGAGGAGGCAGAAAAATCAGACCTTTGTAAATACTATTTCTCATTCAAAAAGGCAAATAAAGCACAAGAAAAGAATGATACACCATTTACCCCTGCAATTTCTCTAATTCGGGGTTTATCTATTGCTTTGGATAGGATAAAAAAAGAGGGGCTTTCTAATGTCATAGAGAGGCATAAAAAACTAGCTTTAGCAACAAGGTCTGCTGTCTCTGCTTTAGGGCTTTCTTTGTTTGCAAAAAAGCCATCAAATGCCTTAACATCAGTGAAGGTTCCAGAGGGTATTGATGCTGGTAAGCTCTACAATAGGATGAAAGATATTTATGGTGTGAATATTGCAAAGGGTCAAGGAGAGCTTGAGGATAAAATATTTAGAATAGCCCATCTTGGCTATGTAGAAAAATTTGATCTCATAACAACAATTGCTGCTCTGGAGATGACCCTTTCTGATTTAGGCTTTCCTGTTTCTCTTGGTTTGAGTGTTTGTGAAGTAGAAAAAGCTTTGAAAGAACAGGTTTAATGAAAAGGGATTATTATGAAATCCTCGGCGTTTCAAAGAATGCAAGCTCTGATGAGATAAAATCTGCATATAGAAGGCTTGCCAAAAAATACCATCCAGATGTAGCAGGAGGAAGTAAGCAAGCAGAGGAGAAATTTAAGGAGCTTGCTGAGGCTTACGAGGTTCTCTCTTCTCCACAAAAGAGGTCGCAATATGACCAATTTGGTCATGAAGGCATGAAAACTACATTTGGTAGGGGAGGGTTCACATGGTCTGATTTTACCCATTTTGGCGATATTGAGGATATATTTGGCGATATATTTGGCGGAGGGATATTTGGAGAAATATTTGGAAGAAGAGGAAAAAGGGCTCATAGGGGAGAGAATTTAAGGTATGATTTAGAAATTTCCCTTGAGGATGCATATTTTGGAAAGGAGGAGAAAATCTCCTTTGAAAAGAAGGAGGTTTGTTCTTTCTGTGGAGGGGAAGGAGGGACAGAAAGAAAGACTTGCCCAACCTGTAATGGAAGTGGAAGGCTTATTCAGCAAACAGGGTTTTTCTCAATTTCAAGAACCTGCACAAGGTGTGATGGAGGTGGCTCAATTATTACAACATCCTGCCCTGAATGTAGGGGAAGGGGTTTTATCCATAGAAAGAAGACAATAACCATTAAAATCCCACAAGGTATTGAATCTGGAACAAGCATAAGGATACAGGGAGAGGGAGAGATAGGAATAGGTGGCGGTTCCCCTGGCGACCTCTATATTGTCATCCACATTAAGGAGCATAAGCGATTTATCCGAGATGGTGATAACCTTATCCTTGATAATCCAATAGGCTTTATCAAAGCAACATTAGGTGGAGAAATAGAAATTCCTTTAATTGATGGAAAAAAGGCAAGGCTTAAAGTTCCAGAGGGAACGCAGACACACAGGGTATTTAGATTGCAGGGTAAAGGTATGCCAAGATTTAAGGGTTATGGATATGGAGATTTATTTGTAAGGGTAATTGTTTGCCTTCCTACTAGGCTCTCAAAGGAGGAAAAAAGGCTATTCCTTGAGCTTTCTAAGGTTCATGGAGAAGATGCGAAGGAAGAGGAAAAAAGGGTGATTGAAAGAGCAAAAGAGTGAAAATAGCTATTGCTTGCGGTGGGACCGGAGGTCATATCTATCCAGGGATAGCCATAGCAGAAGGGATAAAGGAATTTAAGCCTTTCTTTATCACAGGAAAAAAAGGGATGGCTTGCCAAATAATCAAAAAATCTGGCTTTAGGGTTTATGTCATTCCCATATCATTTTGGAAAAGGAGGCTGTTTTCATTAAATACGCTAGGTGTTATATTTTCTAATATCTTCTGTATAATTGCCTCTTTTTTTATTCTCATCAAGGAAAGACCAAAGGCTATTATCGGAATGGGGGGCTATCCATCATTTCCACCTATCCTTGCAGGCTTTTTCCTTAGAATTAAAAGGATAATTCATGAACAGAATGCAAAGATGGGCTTGGCAAACAGGCTTCTTTCAAAAATTGCAACAAGTGTTGCCATATCTTATGAAAATACAGAATTTGCTCCCAAAAATGCAATATTTACCGGATGCCCAATAAGGAGGGAGATAGGAAAAATAGGAAGGGATGATGGGTTTTCATTCTTTGGCTTGAAGGATAAAAAAACAATCCTTGTAATGGGTGGCTCTCAGGGTTCATCAAGGATAAATGAGGTTTTTTTTGAGGCAATTCCAAACCTTTCAGAATTTCAGATCCTTTGGATAACCGGAGAAAAAGATTATCCAACAATAAAATCCAGAATCCAGAATCCAGAATCCCGAATATTTCCCTTCATATTTGAGATGGAATATGTCTATGCTTGTGCTAATATAATAATAGGAAGGGCAGGTGCTGTATCTATTGCTGAGATAAAAAGGTGTGGAATCCCAGCAATCCTTATTCCATATCCTTTTTCTTCTGACCAACACCAATTAAAGAATGCAGAAGTCCTAAAGGATACTATTGTTATTAAAGAGGAAAATCTTTCAAAAGATAGCCTTTTGGATGCCATTTTTAAAATAAAAGATAAAGAAAAATTTCCGATTGAGGTAGAAAGCACAGAGAGGTTTTTGGAATTGCTATATACTGAAATAAAATTTGTTTTCAAGTATTAATGTTTTTATGCCAAAAAACAATTGCTTTGGAAATACTAACAAGGAGTGAGGGATGAGGAGTGAGTAGTGAGGGGAAAGGTTAAGAATTTTTAATCTGATGTCTCGTGTCTGATGTCTCGTGTCTTTTAAAAGAACAGAACTTATCATAACCTGAATAGATACATTATTTCTTATATATCCTAGAAAGACTTGGGTTTATCCCTGTTATTATCTCATAATTTATTGTATTGCAAGCATCTGCCAATTCATCAATGGAAATAAAGCCTTCCCCTTGCTTTCCAAATATAACAACCTCGTCACCAATAGAGGCATCAGGAATATCTGACACATCAATCATTGTCATATCCATACATATTGTCCCGACCATCTTTGCCCTTTTTCCCCTTATAAGAACATAACCCTTATTTGATAAAGCCCTCCTTAATCCATGGGAATATCCTACAGGAATAACAGCAATTGTGGCTTCTTTGTCTGTAATATATATTTGGCCATAGGATATCCCAGAGCCTTTTGGAATTTTCCTTAAGAATGCTATCCTTGTTTTAAATGACATTGCTTCCTTTGGCAAGAATTTTTTCTCTACCTCTTTGGAAGGAAATAAGCCATAAAGTAATATTCCAGGCCTTACCATATCAAGGTGCATTTGGGAAAGGTCTAAAATTCCAGCAGATGCGGCAATATGCCTCATCGGAATATTTATCTTTTTTTGAGAAAGGCTTTTTAGGACATAGGAAAACCTTTCAAATTGCTCTTTAGCATAAGATTTGTCCTTTAAATACGATGTTGCAAGGTGAGAAAATATTCCCCTTACTTTGATATTCGGATAGGCAATTGCCTTTTCAATAAATAAAGGTGCATCTTTATAAGGAACGCCAATCCTCCACATCCCTGTATCTATCTTTATATGAATATTTATTGGCTTCTTTGCTTTTGATGAAAGTGCTTCAAGCATTTCTTCTGTAAATACAGCTGGTGTAAGCTCATAATTTATTATATCCTTTGCACAAGAGGCTTGGGAAGGTCCTAAAATAAGAATGGGCTTCTTTATTCCCTTGTTCCTTAATGCTATTCCCTCATCAATAGAGAAAACCCCAAGCATATCAACCCTATCCTTTATAGCCTTTGCAACCTCAATTGCTCCATGTCCATAGGCATCAGCCTTGACAACAGCCAAGATTTTTGAAGATGTTATCTTTTTGATACAAGAAATGTTATAGAGAATTGCTGAAAGGTCTACTTCAACCCAAGAATTATTCATTTACCAATTCTGTTACCCTAATTCCCACAATGTCATTTATAACAACAATCTGTCCTTTTGCTATTATCTTCCCATTTGCAAGGATATCAAATGGCTCACCCGTCAATTTATCAAGCGCATATATCTCGCCTTCCTTCATATTCACTACATCCTTTACATATTTCTTTGTCCTTCCAATCTCAACGCTTACTTTAATGGGAACATCGCCAAATGATGTTATTTCTCCCTGACCTTCTTGTGTTTTTTCTTTTTTTAAAACTGAGAAAGAAACAGGGTGTATTGTTGGTGCGTTTTTATTTTCCATAGAGTTATTATGGTTTATCTTAAGAATAAAAGTCAATAAAAAAATAACTAGACACAATAAATTTTAAAACTTATACTATTTCCAAATTAAAATTTTGGGGGTGAAATATGGAAAACGAGATATTTGAAAGGGTAAAAAAGATAATAATTGACCAGCTAGGGGTGCAAGAATCCCAGATTACTATGGAGGCTTCATTTGTTGATGACCTCGGAACAGACAGCCTTGATACGGTTGAGCTTGTAATGGCACTGGAAGATGAATTTGGTCTTGAAATTCCAGATGAGGATGCCGAGAAGATAACAAGCGTTGGCGATACCGTTAGATATATCAAAGAAAAGAAAGGTGAGACATAGGGTTGTTGTAACAGGGCTTGGTGTTATAAGCCCTATTGGAAATTCTGTTCCTCTGTTTTTCTCCTCTCTCCTGCAAGGAAAATCTGGAATAGAAGAAATAAAAGCCTTTGATACAACAGGGTATTCAACAAGGATAGGAGGGGAGATAAAGGATTTTAATGCTGATGGAATTCTCTCTGAAAAAGAAAAGAGAAGGTTCTCTTTATTCATTCAGTATGGGCTAGCTGCTACGCAAGAAGCCATTATAGATTCGGGCATTTCTCTTTCTCAAGAGGATCTAAGAAGAATTGGTGTCCTTGTTGGCTCAGGGATTGGAGGGCTTGATGTATTAGAAAGGGAGCATAGCGTTTTGCTCAAAGATGGTTCAAAGAGGGTATCGCCTTTCCTTATTCCAATGATGATAATAGATATGGCATCTGGTGTTATTTCAATAAAATTTGGCTTTTCTGGTCCAAATCTGGCAATAGCTACAGCCTGCGCTACATCAACACATACCATTGGCGAGGCGTTCAGACTAATTCAATATGGGTCAGCTGATGTTATGGTTTGTGGTGGTTGCGAAGGAGCCATTACACCACTTGGTCTTGCTGGATTTTGTGCTGCAAGGGCATTATCTACAAGGAATAATGAACCACAAAAGGCATCCAGGCCATTTGATGGAGAAAGGGATGGTTTTGTAATGTCAAATGGTGCCGGGATTCTTATTTTAGAAAATGAAAGCCATGCAAAAAAGAGAGGTGTAAATATTTACGCAGAGATTGTAGGTTATGGAATGAGTGCAGATGCATACCACATTACAGCTCCAAAGGAGGATGGAAGTGGAGCATCACTATGTATGGAAAATGCCCTTGCTGATGCAAATATTTCTATAGACAAAATTTCCTGCATAAATGCACATGGAACATCAACAAAATTGAATGATAAGGCAGAAACCCTGGCAATAAAAAATGTATTTGGTGATTATAGCTATAAAATTCCAATAACGGCAAATAAGTCTATGACAGGCCATTTATTGGGAGGAGCAGGTGCAATTGAGGCCATTGCCTCTTGCCTTACTATAAAGAACAATATAATTCCTCCAACAATAAACTATGAATATAAAGACCCTGATTGCGACCTTGATTATGTTCCGAATATTGCAAAAGAGGCAAAGATAGATTATGTCCTTTCAAATTCATTCGGCTTTGGCGGACACAATGCCTCTATTGTTTTTAAGAGATATGAATAAAGAGAAAATTCTTGCTGGGTTTCAAAAAAATATTGGGATCTCATTTTTAAACCCCCTTGTTTTAGAAAAGGCACTTACACATAGCTCTTATGATAGAGAGAATAACAATGAAAGGTTATGCTTTCTTGGAGACAGTGTTTTAAATATGATAACAGCCTCTTATCTCTTTGAAAAATTTGGAGATTTTTCAGAAGGCTTTCTTACAAAGATGAAGGCAAATATGGTTAGTAGGAGGCAACTTGTCCAATGGGCAAGAAATATTGAGCTGGGAAAATTTCTGTTTTTAAGCAATGGAGAGGAGAAAACAGGTGGACGGAAAAAGACCTCTATATTGGCAGAGGCAATTGAGGCATTGGTTGGTGCTATTTTTATTGATTCTGGAATAGAAAATGCAAAGCTATTTATAATGAAACACATTGAGTGTCACAAAGAGGAAATTTTGGATTATAAATCCTCTCTTCAGGAGATTGTTCAAAGAAAAGATGGAAGCCTTCCAATATATAAGCTTATTGAGAAATCTGGACAAGATCATAAACCCATATTTAGTGTTTCTGTTAGCGTGGATGGGATGGTTGAAGCAGGAAAAGGTAAAAGCAAAAAAGAGGCAGAAGAGGATGCTGCAAGAAAATTATTAAAAAAGATTAAAAGGGAGGTATAAAAATGCCAAAATTAAAATCGCATAGTGGGATGAAGAAGAGGGTAAAGATAACAGGGAGTGGAAGGCTTATGAGAAATTGCTCTGGAAATAGCCATTTAGCCACAAAGAAAAGAAAAGAGAGAAAAAGAAGATTAAGCCTTAAAACCTCTATTTCAAAAGCAAACATAAAGGCTGTAAAGAAGCTTATGGGATGAAGCTTACACCATCTGAGATTGTAGCCGAGCTAGATAAATATATCATCGGACAAAAAGAGGCAAAGAAGGCTGTAGCTATTGCTATGCGCAATAGGTATAGAAGGATAAGCCTTCCCGATGAGCTAAAGGATGAGGTTTGTCCAAAGAATATCATTATGATAGGACCAACAGGCGTTGGAAAAACAGAAATCTCCAGAAGGGTTTCCCAGCTTGCTGACCTTCCGTTCTTAAAGGTTGAGGCAACAAAGTTCACAGAGGTAGGATATGTTGGCAGGGATGTAGAATCTATGATAAGAGACCTTGTAAATATCACAGTAAATATGATAAAGGCAAGGGAGTATGAGTTGACAAAGGATAAGGCAGCCTCTTTTGTTGAGGAAAGGCTTATCTCCCTCCTCCTTCCAGCAGGAAAACAAGAGCCAAAGGAGGAGACAAGGGAAAAGATAAGACAGATGCTTAAAAGGGGAGAAATGGAAAAAAGGCTTATTGAAATTGAATCAAAGGAGACACCTCCAATGGTTGAGGTATTTGCTATGCCAGGAATGGAAAATATCTTTGATTCTGGTCTATTTGAAAGCCTTTCTAATATCCTTCCAGGAAAGAAAAAGAGAAAGAAAATATCTGTGGAGGAGGCAAGAAATATTCTTTTGGTTGAAGAAACAGAAAAGCTTATTGACCATGATAAGGTTGTTAAAGAGGCTATAAAAAAGGTTGAGGAAGAGGGCATAATATTTCTTGATGAGCTTGATAAAATTTGTGGCAATGATAAAAGCTATGGGCCAGATATTTCAAGGGAGGGTGTTCAAAGGGACCTTCTTCCTATTGTTGAAGGCTCAACGGTTATGACAAGGTATGGCCCTGTAAAAACAAACCACATTTTGTTTATTGCGGCAGGGACATTTGCTAGCTCAAAGCCATCTGATTTAATCCCTGAGCTTCAGGGAAGATTTCCCATAAGGGTTGAGCTTTCATCATTAAAAAAGGAGGATTTTAAGCTTATCCTTACAATGCCAAAGAATGCCTTGATAAAACAATATAAAGCCCTCCTTGAAACAGAAGGCATAGAGCTTGTTTTTCCAGAGGAGGCAATAGATGAGATGGCAGGGATTACAGCCCTTGTTAACGAAAGGACAGAGGATATAGGGGCTAGGAGGCTATATACAATTATGGAAAAGCTTTTAGAGGATATTTCATTTCAAGCACCAAACATTGCTGAGAAGAAGGTTATAATAGATCCTTCCTATATCAGGGAGAAACTAGAAAAGATTATAGAAGATAAGGATTTGAGTCAATATATCTTGTAAATGCAAAATGTAAAATTCTGAGTAATGATTTATTAAACAACACTATAAGGTGATGAATGCTATCTCCATTGTAGGAAAAAAGAATAGTGGAAAGACAACCCTTCTTTTAGGCATTATCAAGGAGCTAAAGGAAAGGGGATACTCTGTTGGAATAATAAAACATATCCATCACAACCTAGAAATTTCTGATTTTGATAAGGAGGAAAAGGATACATTTAAACATTTTAAAGGAGGGGCTGATATAGTAGCCGCCTCTTCCAATAAGCTCTTTGCATTATTTCAAAATTTATCAGAAGAAAAAACAATTGAAGATTTAATGTCCTTTTTTTCTGATGTAGACATTGTTCTTACAGAGGGATTTAAGGGAGAAAAGATGCCAAAGATTGAGATAGCAAGAGATGAACCCATTTGTAAAAAGGAAGATAATCTTATTGCCATTGTCAGCAACAAAGATTTTAGGCTTGACATTCCTTGTTTTAAGCCAAATGATTATCCAAAAATTGCCAATTTTATTGAGGGCTTTATTAAGAAAAGGCATTGTGATGAAACAGGGCTTTTTATTGATGGAAAAAAGATTCCTTTAAATAGGTTTGTCCAAAGGGTCTTTAAAGAGGCGATATTTGGAATGATAAGGGCATTGGATGACATTCCTTCGCCTTTTAAAAAAATTAAAATTACAATTGACAATAGAAACAATGGAGATTTATAATTTGTAATTTACAATGGGAACAGGTAAAGTTAATCAAGTAATAGGCCCTATTGTGGATGTTCTCTTTGAAAAGGGCGATATCCCACCAATCTATAACAGCCTTCATATCCAAAAAGATGAGGATATTCTTGTTGTTGAGGTAGCCCAACACCTTGGAGATAGTATTGCAAGAACAATAGCTTTAGGATCAACCGATGGCATAAGAAGGGGGATGCTTGCAATTGATACAGGAGGACCCATAAAGGTTCCTGTTGGCAAAGGTATACTGGGAAGGATGATTGGTGTATTGGGAAACCCTATAGATGAAATGGGAGAGGTAAAGGCAGAGGCATACCATCCTATTCATAAAACGCCACCCTCTTTTGAGGAGCAGGAGACTGTAAGGGAGATGTTTGAAACAGGGTTAAAATCCATTGACCTTTTAGCTCCACTTTCAAAGGGAGGAAAGGCAGGTTTGTTCGGCGGTGCAGGCGTTGGAAAAACCGTCCTTGTAATGGAGCTTATAAGGAATGTTGCAGAGCAACATGGTGGTTTTTCTGTATTTGCTGGCGTTGGAGAGAGAACAAGGGAGGGAAATGACCTATATCTTGAAATGAAAGAATCCGGCGTTCTTTCTAAAACAGCCCTGGTTTATGGCCAAATGCAGGAATCCCCTGGTTCTAGATTTAGGGTTGGTCTTTCTGCCTTAACCGTTGCTGAGTATTTCCGCGATATGGGAGGTGCCGATATTCTTTTGTTTATTGATAATATCTTTAGGTTTATCCAGGCAGGAAGTGAGGTTTCTGCCCTTTTGGGAAGGATTCCCTCTGCTGTTGGATACCAGGCAACATTAGGAACCGATATGGGTGCTTTGCAGGAGAGGATAACTTCAACAAAGAAGGGCTCAATTACATCTGTCCAGGCAATCTATGTCCCTGCAGATGACCTTACAGACCCAGCACCTGCAACAACATTCACCCATCTTGATGCAAGCATTGTTTTATCAAGGCAGATTGCAGAGCTTGGAATATACCCTGCTGTTGACCCATTGGATTCTACATCCCGTATTTTAACCCCTGATATTGTGGGAATTGAGCATTACACAGTTGCAAGAAATGTCCAGAAGGTTCTTCAAAGATACAAAGACCTTAAGGATATTATTGCTATACTTGGAATGGATGAGCTTTCTGAAGAGGATAAGCTTATGGTTGAAAGGGCAAGGAAGATTCAGAAATTCTTCTCCCAGCCATTCTTTGTTGCAGAGGTATTTACAGGAAGAAAGGGAAGATATGTTCCCATTAAGGAAACCGTTGCCGGGTTTAAAATGATAATAGATGGAGAGCTTGATGATGTTCCTGAGCAGGCATTCTATATGGTTGGAAATATTGATGAAGTTAAGGAACAGTACAAGAAATTGTAAATTGTAAATTTCAAATTTTAAATTTAAGAGAGGATGAAATTTAAAATTTAAGCGAAGCGACTATGGAGGTTGAGCTTGTGGGTAAAGAGGGGATTTTGTTTAAGGATAAAGCAGAACAAGTTGTTATACCAGGAGAGATGGGATATATGGGTATTCTGGAAAATCATACACCCCTTCTTTCAACCCTTAAAAAGGGAAAGGTAATGATTGATAAAAATGGGTTTGATATAGATAAAGGATTTATTAAGGTATCCGATAATTATGTAATTATTTTAGCAGAGAAATGAAATTATCTGAAATTCTTTCAAAGGACAATTTGGTTCTTAATCTTAAGTCAAAGAAGAAGGATGATGTTTTAAAGGAGATGGTTTCTTTTTTCTCAAAGAATAATGAAATTGATGAGAATGAGGTTTTAAAAGGCATTTTGGCAAGGGAGGAGGTAATGAGCACAGGCTTAGGTCAGGGTGTTGCTATTCCCCATACAAAGGCAGAAAGCACAAAGGACCTTATAGTTTTATTCGGAAGACTAAAAGAGGGAATAGATTTTAAAAGTATAGATGGAGAGCCTGTTTATCTCATATTTATGGTTGTTGTTCCACAGGATGCTACTGTCTCCCAAGTAAAGATATTGGCAAAAATTTCAAGGCTCCTTAAGCATAATTATATCAGGGAGAAGCTTAAGGTATTAAAAACAAAAGAAGAAATCATTGATTTTATTAGTCAAGAAGAAGAAAGACATATTCCTCATTAGGATTTAGGAATTTAGAATTTAGGAATTTAGAATTTAGGAGGAAAAACAATGGAACAAGAAAAAAAGAAGGCACTAGAAATTGCCCTATCCCAGATTGAGAAGAATTTTGGAAAGGGTGCGGTAATGAGATTGGGCGATTCCAAGGCAATGGAGGTTGAGGCAATTCCAACCGGAGCATTAACCCTGGATATGGCAATTGGTGT
>JBFMDZ010000043.1 GCA_040753555.1 bacterium | reverse complement strand
ATTTATTCCCTTCATTTCTAAAAATTAGCCTTCCTGTCAATAGAAAATAACCACAATTTTAAAAAAGAGACCCTAATTTTCCCAAAAATCCTTTCTTTAGCTAAAAAGATATGGGTAAGTTTCAAATTAAAATTCTTGACAGAATATTTTATTTATGCTACTCTATAAATAGTCTAACTTAAATGCAGTAATATAAAACTGCTAATAGGCAGGATAATCTAAAGGTTAGACAACAACTGCAAATAAAAGGTAGCAAAAATGAAAAATGACGAGGCAAAAAACTTCATTGGGTGTTGTGGGATATATTGTGGACTATGTAACAAGTACCAGTCAGAAGCCCCAAGCAGATGTATTGGTTGCAAATTGGGTGAACAACATTCATGGTGTAGTATATGGAACTGCTGTGTAAAGAGACATGGATTTGAGACTTGTAGTGAATGCAAGGAGATATTTCGCTGTGAAATCTTCTTGAGAAGAAAAGTTACAGAATGGATTCCAGCCGCTGATAATTTACGCCAAATTAAAGAAGTCGGTTTGGGAAATTGGTTAAAAGAACAAAAAGAAAGGGAAAGATTGGTAGAGGAACTACTCCAGAATTATAATGAAGGCCGATCAATGAGTTTTTACTGTAAAGTCTGTGCAAGAATGTCAATTGACTTGATTAAAAAGGCAATAAAAGAAGCAAAAGAAAAACTTATAAGAGGAGAAATAGATAAGTCTGATGTGAAATCAAGAACAAAGGTTTTGAAAATAGTAATCAAAGATTTAGCCTTAAAGGCTGATGTTAATTTGAACTGAAAGAATAGAAAGATTTTTATTGTCTAACCCATTGCTGCACCTGACCCATCTAAGGCGGACAGGTGAGCTTGACCGTTATCTGACAAATGATCTCATAAATATTAGGACGAAAGAGGTGCTGAATGAAAGAATCAATATACCTTGAGACTACAGTAGTGAGCTATTATACTTCTAAGCCAAGTCGAGACATCATAGTCCTTGCTCATCAAGAAATTACACGCCAATGGTGGCCTATGGCAGTAGGACGATTTAACATTTTTATATCTTAAGGTTGTAATTGAAGAAGCTGGATTGGGTGATCAAGAAGCGGCTAAAAGAAGGTTAGAAGAACTAAAGGACTTTCCTCATTTGGAATTGAATAATAAAGTTGAGGAAATGGCACAAGTATATATGGAAAAATTAGAAATTCCAGAAAAGTCTTTCCGTGACGCTGCTCATCTTGCTGTTGCCTCTGTTCATAACATTGATTATCTTATAACTTGGAATTGTGCACACCTTGCTAATGGTGAAGTTATTAAGAAGTTAATGAAGATAAACGAGCCCTTTGGTATTCACACACCGATTATTTGCACACCAGAGGAGTTAATGGAGGTGTAACATGTGGCAAGACCCAATTGTCCAAGATGTCCGCAAAGCAGGTGAAGAACTTGCAAAGCAAGCAAATTATGATCTGCACACTTTTTTTCAAAATCTGCGAAACAACGAAAAGAAAGAAAACTTTAAGGTAGTCAGTCAGATAACCAATCGTTGCAGCGGACCGCTGGACAAGCTGCTGCCACTGAACTCAATCGTTAGGCCCATAGGAGGTGAAGTATAAAATGAGTATAGTACAAGAAATTGAAAAGGCAATTACTCATTTACCCAAAGATGACATTGAAAATCAAATATTTGGTCAGGACCCATTGGTTCTTGTAGCCTCAATCTCTCCTGTTTATTACCACAGCTGGGGCTTCCTATGGAAATCTTAATCTCGGCTATAGTTACCAATCTATCATCTGGCAATAAGTGCCGTTTAAGGGCATTGATTTGTTCTTCTTTGGCAATCCAGTATACTGCTTTTCTCCTCATCTTAGCCCATTGCCAGACATCGTCTAAAAGGCGAAACAAAATAATACCTCTGGATAGCGAATGGTAGGAATAATCCCAATAAACAGACCCGTAATAAAGGCTAACCAAGGAGAATGTGTCTTTTCCCATTGAAAGAGGAAGAACAGTGCCCAGATGTCGGATTTCGGATTTCGGATTTCATTTGTTCCATTAAAGCTAAACGCATACAAGCAATGAAATTCCTACTTCTACATAAGGTGAATGAATTATAAAGCACCTGCACATACAAAAATAGTAGACAAAAATTGATATATCTTGTATAATATTATCAAAAAATAGGGGGTGATTGGTCTCGACAGGGGCTATCAGAGGAAGGGTTGCCAGTAAAGTTTGTCTATTCTTTTAAAAATAGACAAAACAATAAGCGCCGATTACGATTTGGCACTTGCTGCTTAAAAGCAGCAACATCCTTTCTAATCTCGCCTCTTGGGTTTTAAAGGATGGCGGAAAGAGGGGCTAGTTTTTTCAATCTTGCTTGAGAATTGAAAAAATGAAATAAAATAAGCTACATCTTTGAATATCCTGTCTATAGGAGATTTAAAGAAAGAGAACAAAATATAGACTATGCTGGTAGATACCTTTTTTGCGATACCTTTGGACGTGGGTTCGATTCCCGCCACCTCCATTAAATAGTTATAAGTCGCAAGAATTAAGTTTAAAGAATAGATATAAGTCGTAAGGATTAAGAATTAAGTTTAAAGGGATGAATTATTTACTTAATCCTTATAGCTTAATCTTTATAACTTCTATGGAAAGGTTAAATATTGCGGAATTACAGGCATTAGATATTCAGGAGCTTTCTGAAAAGGCTCATTCTCTAAATATAGACGCATCCTCAAGGATGAAAAAACAAGACCTCATCTTTGCCATCCTTCAAGGACAGATGGAAAAAGAGGGTCTATTATTTGGTCAAGGTGTTTTAGAAATTCTTTCAGATGGATATGGATTCCTTCGCTCTCCAAATTATAATTATCTTCCAAGCCCTGATGATATATATATTTCTCCATCACAAATAAAAAGATTTAGCCTATTAACAGGTGATACCGTATCAGGCCAAATACGGCCTCCAAAGGACAATGAAAAATTCTTTGCCCTCCTTAAGATAGAGGCGGTTAATTTTGAAGATCCAGAAAAGGCAAGGGATAGAATATTTTTTGATAACCTTACACCACTTTATCCCCATAAAAAGATAAATCTGGAAAGGGACAGTGATATTTCTATGAGGATTATGAACCTATTTACACCCATTGGAAAGGGACAAAGGGGTCTTATTGTTGCAGCTCCAAGAACAGGAAAGACAACAATATTACAAAAGATTGCAAATTCAATAACAACAAATCACCCTGAAATAAAACTGATTGTTTTGCTTATAGATGAAAGGCCAGAAGAGGTTACAGATATGGAGAGAAATGTTCGTGGAACCGTCATATCCTCTACATTTGATGAGCCTCCAGAGAGGCATATTCAGGTTGCTGATATGGTTATTGAGAAGTCAAAAAGGCTTGTTGAGCAGGGGTATGATGTTGTTATCCTTCTTGATTCATTGACAAGGCTTGCAAGGGCTCATAACCTTGTTGCCCCTCAAACAGGAAGGGTTTTATCTGGTGGTATAGAATCTACAGCCCTTTATAAACCAAAAAGGTTTTTAGGAGCAGCAAGGCAGATTGAAAATGGTGGCTCTTTAACCATCATTGCAACATCCATTGTAGAAACAGGCTCTCGGATGGATGATATTATCTTTGAGGAATTTAAAGGAACGGGAAATATGGAGGTCAATCTTGATAGGGCTATTTCTGATAAGAGGATATTTCCAGCCATAAACCTTAATAGATCAGGAACAAGGAAAGAGGAGCTTTTATTAACACAGGATGAGCTTTCAAGGGTTTGGTTATTAAGAAAGGCATTAAGCTCAATGAGCCCTGTTGAGATGATTGAGCTTCTTACAGAGAAGATGAAGCTTACAAAGACAAATAAACAATTCCTTGATATGATAAATAAGATAACTTAATACACGAGACAATAAGCATATACAAATTGACAAAAGATGTTTTTCTTAAATACAATTAAGTTATGATTGGTGCAATTATTGCATTTCTTTATATTGTTATTGCCCTTCTTCTTGTTTTTATTATCCTTATTCAGGCAGGAAGGGGTGGAGGGATAGCAGCTGCATTTGGTGGAGCTACGGTTGAAAATATATTTGGCTCAACAAGGGGAAATGTCTTAACAAGGGCAACAGCCATATTAGCCGCATTGTTTATGATATTTTCTATAATCCTTGTAAGGATGGGGCCTTCAAGCCTTATAAAATCAAAGGGTGCTCCAAAGGGAGAAAGACCTAGTGTTGTTCAGCCAGCTCAACCCCCACAACAGCCCAAGCAATGAAAAAACCATTTTCCTTTGTAACTATTCACCCTATCCATATTTAATCCCAACTGGCACAAGTGATTTACCTATAAAAACGAAAGATAGTGCTTCAATGACATTTTGTCTTTGTTTTCTTATCGTAGATATGTAACCTCTAATCCTACAAAAGAATCTTGCCCCTTCTTCACTCCTAAAACATCCTGATACCTTCTGTTTCACCTTCACCATCCTTACATCTCTTTCAACAAGATTGTTGTCAAAAGGGCAACAAAGGTCATACATAAATCTTAAGGTTTCTCTTTTATATTTCTCCAATCTATCCATAGTGAATTAGTGAATTGGTCTAATCAACCAATCTCTAATCAACTTTTTCGTGCTTTGAATTTAGAATTTCCTGTAGAATTTCCCTAAAAGCAATTTTGTTTCAGTATAAAAGGGTATTCCTTTTCTCCTCCTTCTAATATCTCATCATATCTTTGTTCAAAAGCTTTTATTATCATAGGCTCTAACGATTGTTTACCTTTCTCTTTTGCCTTATTTTTATCTTGAGCAATAGATTCATCATCTTCTCTGTCCAGTTATCCCTTTCTTCTTCATAAGCATAAGTTAATTCCCTTAGATGATGGGCATTACAAAAGGCACGTACATAAATTTTAAAAATCCGAAGCACGAAACAATATCTGAATTAAGCACGAAATCCGAAGCACGAAGCACGAAACAATATCTAAATTCAAAATTCTAAACATTAGCGTTCGTTCCTCTAAATTATATTGTTTTGAATTTTCAATTTTAGTCATTTGAATTTGTTTCGAATTTCGAATTTCATTTGTTCCATTAAAGCTAAACACATACCAAAATTTTAACATTTCTCTTTCAAATGTTTACAGTCAAACCCATTATACCCCTCCCAATGGTCATGAATGGCTATTTGTTTGAATTCTGGTAAAATCCCTATTCTATCCATTGCTTCTTTCCCCCTCTTTTTATCCATCGCATAATAGGTTAAAATCTCTGTTCCTGCACTATGTAGCTCAAAAGCCTCTTATTGTTGCTGGATATTCCTGTCTCATCAAAGTGGACTATGGTCGAGTTTATTATTTACTCCTTGTAACTACTGCATTGTAACGCAAATTATTAAAAGGAAAGAAATTCAATTAAAAATTAGCAATGCAAAACTCAAAATGCAAAATGAACTTTACGGTAATTTTGAATTGATAATTGCTAATTTTGCATTGGACATTGAAATTACTCCTTCGTGGTTTAATCTCTTTTAGTCTAACTGTATATTGCAACAATTTATGCAAGATACTATAAAGCAAAAAGACATTATTTAACTTTTAATGTTCCAAAGCAATAGTCAATTATTCATAAAATATAAAGGATAGAGAGGAGAGGGAAGAATTCATAAGGTCTAATGCTATCTTTGGATAAAGACCAATGAGAAATACCATTATCATAAGGGGAATAATGCTTATCCATTCACGGATGTCCAGGTCAGAAAGGTCTTTGTATTTTTCATTAAGGCTTCCAAAGAATACCTGGCGATACATCCAGAGCATATAGATTGCACCTATGAGGACACCAAAAACAGCACCTCCTGTAATCCAGGGGAAAGTATCAAATGCACCAATGAAGCATAAAAATTCACTTACAAACCCAGAAAGACCAGGAAGGCCGATTGAGGCTAAAACAGCTATTCCCATAATTGCACAATATGAAGGAACAACCTTTGCTATACCTCCAAAACCAAGTATCTCCCTATGATGAGCCCTGTCATAGATAACGCCAACAAGAAGAAAGAGAGAACCTGTTATTATCCCATGGTTAAACATCTGCAGAACAGCTCCATTAAAGCCATTTGTTGTAAAGCTAGACATTCCAAGCAAGCAATAGCCCATATGTGAAATAGATGAGCAGGCAATCATCCTTTTTAGGTCTTTTTGTGCCATTGCAGCAAAAGCACCATAAATAATATTGATAAGACCAAGAATGGCAAGGAAATAAGAAAAATTAAGGGTTACCTCTGGCAATATCCCAAAATTCACCCTCAAAAGCCCATAAGTCCCAAGTTTAAGGAGGACGCCAGCAAGGAGAATAGAGCCAGCGGTAGGGGCTTCGGTATGGGCATCGGGAAGCCATGTATGGAATGGAAATATGGGAACCTTAACTGCAAAGCCAAAGAATAATAAAATCCAGATAAATTTTGCATTTTGTAATATCTCCTGATGTCCAATAAGCTCTGTAATATCAAATGTATTTGTCTGGATAAATATCCAGATGATTCCAATGAGCATAAGGACAGAGCCGATAGCGGTGTAAAGAATAAATTTAATTGCCGCATATACCCTTTTTTCTCCACCCCATATTCCAATGATAAGATACATTGGAATAAGGACAAGCTCCCAGAATATATAAAAGAGAAAGAGGTTAAGGCTTGCAAACACACCAAGCATTCCTGTCTCAAGGATAAGGAATGAGATAAAATAGCCCCTTACTTTATTTTTTATGTTAAAGGAGACAAGGATAGAAACAGGGCTTAAAATAGAGGTTAGAATGAACAATGGAAGGCTCATTCCATCAAGGCCAATATGGTATGAGATTTTGAATAATGGAATCCATGGGATATTTACTACAAATTGAAATAGGGGGTTTTTTTTATCAAAGGCAAGTAAAAGGAGGATTGAGCCAATAAGGGGAATAATTGAAAATAAAAGGCTAAATCCCTTAATGAGCCTTTCATTTCTAAGGAATAAAATTGGAATAACCCCTATTATTGGAAGAAATATTGATAAAGAAAGAATATCCATTATTAAAATTATAATTATTCCATAAATTTTTCGCAATAAAAATACTCTTTTTATTGAAAAACACATTTTATTTGGATTATAATATCCAAATGGAGCTTATCATTATTGGTTCTGGTCCAGCAGGGCTATCAGCAGGGCTTTATGGAAAAAGGCTGGGTCTTGATTGCTTGATTATAGAAGGGAAAAACCCCTCTCAAGCAACCCTTACAGAAGAGCTAGAAAATATCCCAGGAATTCCTAAAATCTCAGGGTTTGATTTTATAGATATTCTTAAGGAACAAGTAAAATCAATTGGGGTTCCTATTACATCCTCTGATTGCAAAAAGATTATAGAAAAAGATGGTCTATTTGAGGTTCATACTGATGATAAAATTTACACAACAAAAAGCATAATTATTGCAACAGGTGCATCTTGTAAAAGGCTAAATATAGAAGGAGAGGAAAGACTAACAGGCAAAGGTGTTTCATATTGTGCTGTTTGCGATGGCCCATTCTTTAAGGATAAGAATGTTGTTGTTGTAGGAGGAGGAGATGCCGCAATTGAGGAGGCTTTATTTCTTACAAAATTTGCAAATAGGGTTTCTGTTATCCATAGAAGGGATGAATTAAGGGCAGCGAAATTGCTTCAGAAAAGGGCTTTTTCAAATGAAAGAATTGAATTTATACTTTCTTCTGTGTTGGAAGAAATTATTGGAGAAAATAGGGTGTCTTCTGTCAAAATAAGAAATCTAAAGACAAATGAGGAGAAAAAAATTGAATGTGACGGTGTCTTTATCTTTGTTGGTCTTTCACCAAATAACGAGATTGCAAGGGGTATATTGTTGCTTTCTGACAATGGCTATATCGTTACAGATGAAGAGATGCATACATCAAAAAGGGGAATATTTGCTGCTGGCGATGTTAGAGAAAAGACCTTACGCCAAGTAATTACAGCCCTTGCAGATGGAGCAAATGCATCATATTCTTCATTTTTATATCTTAAGGAGGATGTATGAAAGAATGTAAGGTAAGTGAAAATCTTAAAAATTGCAATTGCACATATGAACCCTGTTCAAGAAAGGGAATATGTTGCGAATGCCTACGCTATCACTTAAAAATGAGGCAGGTTCCAGCTTGCTTTTTTCCAGCATCTGTTGAAAAAACATACGATCGCTCAATTGAAAGGTTCATCAAAACACAAATTTAAGTATATTTATGGCCCTGTAAATTCCTGGAGATTTGGAGCATCATTAGGCATTGACCTTCTTTCACAAGAAGAAAAGATCTGTAACTTTGATTGCATTTACTGTCAGCTTGGGAAAACTCAAGAATATTCAACAAAGAGGGGGTTTTATGTCAAAGAAGAAGATATTATAAGCGAATTAAAATCCCTTCCCTATTTTAAGATAGACCATATTACATTCTCTGGAATGGGTGAGCCAACCCTGGCAGAAAATCTTGGGGATGCTATAAATGCTATAAAATCCCTCAATATAACACCTATCTCTGTTCTTACAAATTCCTCCCTTCTTAATGATGAAAATGTAAGAAAAGAGCTTTTACTTGCAGATGTTGTATCCTGTAAGATTGATGTATATTCTGAGGAAAATTTTAAGCTGATAAACAAACCAAAGGATATAAGATTTTTAGATATTCTCTCCGGGATTATTAAATTTAGGAAGGAGTATAAGAAAAAGCTATTTCTTCAGATTATGTTTATTAAGGAAAACAGAGACAGGGCTTCTGAAATAAGAAATATTGCTTTAAAAGTTAATCCAGATTGCATTCATATAAACACGCCAAGAAGATATTGCAAAGAATTAGCCCTTTCTCCTTCAGATATAATGAAAATAAAGAAGGAATTTAAAGGGCTTAATGTTCTCTCTATTTATGATAAGGGACAAGAAGATGTAATGCCTTTAAATAAAGAGGAAACATTGAAAAGAAGGGGAGAAATACAAGAAAAACATTGACAAATCTTTATAAAATGATAAAATAGGGGATATAAAGGCTAAAATTATTATATGGATATAGACCTTCAGCTATTTGCAAGCCCGGAGGATGAAGGCAGAACAGAAGAGCCAACACACCGGAGATTAGAAAGGGCAAGAAGGAGGGGTCAGGTTGCAAGGACAGCCGAGCTTTCTCCAACCATTATAACCCTTGCTACAGCTATTCTTTTATTATTCATCGGCTTGTGGATATTCTCATCATTATTGCAATTTCTGTATTCCTCAATTGCAAAAATAAATTCAGACAACCTTAACCCAGAAAGGCTTTATTTGCTCTTTATTGGAATGGGTGTAGATTTTCTAAAGATTACAATTCCCATTATGGCTTGTGCATTCTTTGTCTCCATTTTTTCTGAAGTTTTGCAAACAGGGCTTTATTTTTCCTACTCTGCACTATCCTTTGATCTATCAAAGATAGGCATTAATCTTGGAAGGATATGGCAAAGGATTGTTCCCTCTGCAAAGACACTCATTGAATATGCAAAGGCAATATTTAAGATTTGTGTTATTTCATATTTTGCCTGGAAAACAATAAGCTCTCATTATACTGATATAATCTTTACAATGTCAGGTGAAATAACAGAAAGCTTTTTCTTAATAACCAGACTCTCCTATGATATTATGATAAAATCTGCAATCTTTCTTGCCATTATGGCTGTTCTTGATTACCTATACCAGAAGCACGAATATAAAAGGCAGCTAAAAATGACAAGGTATGAGCTAAAGGATGAAATAAAACAGATGGAGGGAGACCCATTGGTGAGGGCAAGAATTCGCGAGCGTCAGAGGCAAATGGCAGCAAGGAGGATGATGGAGGAGGTAAAGAAGGCTGATGTTGTAATAACAAACCCAACCCATCTTGCTATTGCCATTAGATATGATGCAAGCTCTATGTCCGCACCTATGGTTGTTGCAAAAGGAGAGAGCTTTATTGCAGAAAAGATTGTAGCAATAGCAAAAGAACATAATGTCCCAATTGTTGAGAATAAGCCATTGGCTGAGGCGCTTTATAGGGCTGTTCAGATAGGAGCTGAGGTGGGCGCAGAGTTTTACCAGGCAGTAGCCGAGGTCTTAGCCTTTGTTTGGAAACTAAAGAAGAAATGATGCAATTGCGGATTGCGGATTGCGGATTTTTTAAGTTTTTTAGATGGAAAAAATAGCAGGCCAAACCAATTGGACACAGAGGATGGATTTGCTGGTTGCAACATTTATCCTTTGTATCATTGCGATGATGGTTATTCCCCTTCCACCGTTGCTTATTGATATTCTAATTGCAGGAAACATTATGCTTTCCATAATGGTTATCTTGACGGTAATGTATATCTCAAAGGCAATAGACTTCTCTGTATTTCCATCCCTTCTTCTTATGGCAACCATATATAGGCTTGCCCTTGAGGTTTCAACATCAAGGCTTATCCTTTTAGGTCAGGGTGGGGATATAGGCATAGTAAAGGCATTTGGCTCATTCGTTGTTGGAGGAAACTACATTGTTGGTATAATTATATTTGCCATTCTTACCGTAGTCCAGCTCCTTGTTATTGTAAGAGGAACAACAAGGGTTTCTGAGGTTGCCGCAAGGTTCACCCTAGATTCTATGCCAGGAAAGCAGATGGCAATAGATGCAGACTTAAATGCAGGCTATATTACAGAGGAGGAGGCAATAAAGAGGAGGCAGGAGATAAGAAAGGAGGCAGATTTTTATGGTGCGATGGATGGTGCGGCAAAATTTGTCCAGGGCGATGTTATTGCCGCAATTGTAATTATAATAATAAACATCATTGGAGGGTTGATAATTGGTGTTATTGTAAGGCATGAGCCTTTAGGTGATGCGGTTAGGGCATATACAACATATACAATTGGATGCGGTTTATCTGCCCAAATCCCTGCATTTCTTATCTCAACAGCTACAGGCATCCTTGTCTCAAGAACCTCCTCTGAATTCTCACTTGGCTCTGATGTAATAAGGCAGATTACATCCCAGAGGCAGGCTTTGTGGATTACCGGGGGTGCATTATTCCTCCTTTCATTTACACCCCTTCCAAGGATTCCTCTCCTTACCCTTGCTTGCTTCTGTGCCTTATTAGGGTATATAATGACAAGAAAGGAGGTAAAAAAGAAAAAGGAGGAGGAATTGCAAAAGAAAAAGCAAGAGCTTGAGAGGGTGAAAAAGCCAGAGGCTGTAACCTCCCTTCTCCTTGTTGACCCAATGGAGTTAGAGATTGGATATGGCTTAATTTCCTTTGTTGACCCTGAAGCGGGAGGCGATTTTCTGGATAGGATAACAATGATCAGGAGGCAGGCTGCATTGGAGCTTGGAATTGTTGTTCCTCCTATAAGAATTAGGGATAATATCCAAATTCCAAAGAATGAATACATTATTAAGATAAGGGGGACAGAAGTTGGAAAAGGCTCTCTTAAGATAGAACACTTCCTTATTATGGGAGATAGGGATATGAGTAAAATAGAAGGAGAGGAGGGATTTGAGCCAACATTTGGTATGCCTTGCAAATGGATAAAGGGAGAAAATAAAGAGCTTGCTGAAGAGCAGGGTTTTACCATTGTTGACCCTGCCTCTGTTATGGCTACACATTTAACTGAGATGATAAGAAGGCATTCCACAACCCTCCTTGGAAGGCAGGAGGTAAAGAGCCTGGTAGATAATGTAAAGGAGAAATACCCAAGCCTGGTAGATGAGCTTATTCCAGAGCCATTAAGCCTTGGTGAGCTTCAAAAGGTTTTGCATAGCCTCCTTTCTGAGAGGGTAGGAATAAGGGATATGGTAACCATCCTTGAGACATTGGCTGATTGGGCAGGTAAGACAAAGGAGATTGGCTTTCTTACAGAGAAGACAAGGCAGGCTCTTTCAAGGCAGATAACCCATCAGCACCAGACACCAGATGGAAGGATTTTGGTTATTACAATTGAGCCAAAGCTTGAGGAGAGAATAGCTGCATCCATTATAAAAACAGAGGATGGAGAGAAGGCTAATATTTCACCACAAGAGACAAATGCTCTATTAAAATCCATTCAAGAGGCAATAGGTAAAGAGGGTGCATATCAGCCTGTCCTCCTTACATCGTCAAGGATAAGGAGGTGCTTTAGGAATATTGTAGCACCGTATCTTCCATTTATTTCTGTGCTTTCTTATGATGAGATAGAGGCTGGGGTTAAGGTTACATCAATTGGGATGGTGAGTGTATAAGAAAATCAAAATACAAAAATATAAATATGGCAGAAAAAATAGACATTAATTTTAGAAAAACTTGTACTTGTCTAAATAGTCATATAAATTGTCTTTCTCCAAAGGAATGGGTGAAAGGTCAAGTTGCTATTTGGGAATTATATTATGAAAAGAGAGATATTAGAGATAAAGACACGCATCCAGCTGTATTTCCAATCGCTTTGCCTAAAAAATGTATAGAACTATTTACCCATAAAGGAGAATTGGTTTTTGATCCTTTCGTAGGTATTGGAACCACTCTTATTGCGGCGGGAGATTTAGAAAGAAATGCTATAGGTTTTGACCTAAATAAGAATTACATTGATTTTACCAGCAAGAGGTTTAATCAGACACAGTTAGATTTTGGAGAGAATACAAAACAGATTGCAATTTGTGATGATGCAATCAATATCCCTAAATACCTCAATGAAGGAACGGTTTCGTTGTGCATCTCTTCACCCCCTTATGCCAATATGTTAAATCATGAGCGATTGAATAAAAGTCTCCGTAGTGATCTTCGCGAAAATAAGCACTATAAAAAAGTTCAGCAATATTCAAATAATCCACGAGACCTTGGCACAATGAAACTGAAGGAATATACAGATGCACTTGCTGAAATTTATAAAGGCATATTATCCCTTCTGAAGCCAAAGGCTCATTGTGTACTTAAAATCCCGCAAATTTTAATAACTATGTGATGAAAGCCTTTAAAAATAAACTTGACTTATTTTTTGTTTATAGTTATAATATTACTATGTCATTTAGGGTGAAACAAAAAATTGGTAGCTATATCTATGTCTATGAAGTAGAAAGCTATTGGGATAAGAAGAAAAAACAACCTCGACAGAAAAGGGTTTATTTAGGAAGAGAAGATACAAATACAGGAGAGATTAAGAAAATAAGGGGAAGTTTTAAGCCTAAATATGCAAAGGAGTGGGGGAATATTTATCTTCTTTCTGAGGTAGCAGAAAGAATTGGGCTTAAGAAAGTATTAAAGGAGGTGTATCCAGAGATATGGAAAGAACTCCTTTACATAGCTATATTTGAGATAGTAGAAGCAAAACCCCTTTATCTATTCCAGAAATGGGCAGAAAATTCTTTAGTAAATACGAAAGAGCTATCCTCACAAAGGATAAGTGAAATAATGAGAAAGATAGAAAGAGAAGGAAAGGAGAGAGAAAGGTTTTATAAAAGATGGGTTAAAGAGATAAAGGATATAAAATCCATAGTCTTTGATATAACCTCTTTCTCATCATATTCTAATCTTATAGAGGAGGTTGAATGGGGTTATAACCGTGATGAAGAGCATTTACCTCAAATAAACTTTGGGATGGTAATGGGTGAGCCATCTTCCCTTCCCCTTTTTTATCATATCTATCCAGGAAGTATAAAGGATGTAAGTACCTTAAAGAACATATTTCTTCTGGGAGAATCTTTTGGGATAAAAGAGGTGCTTTTTGTTTTGGATAAAGGATTTTATAGCAAGGAAAACATAAAGGAAATGCAAGGCATAAGGTTTTTAATGCCTCTTCCCTTCAACACTAAACTCTCTCATAATCT
Source organism: bacterium (assembly GCA_040753555.1). Classification (NCBI taxonomy): domain Bacteria; species bacterium. Next base: position 407 of record JBFMDZ010000043.1, on the reverse strand, counting down.
TTTATTTTTACATCACAAGAGATTAGACTCACCCCTTAATTCCTTTTCCTTAGAGAAAAAAGTGCTCTTTCATATAGAAGAGAAGGTAGAAATAGAAGGAATAAAGTTAGTTGCTCATATTTACATGGATGAAAGGAGAAAGGCAGAAGAATTAGAGAATTTTCTAAAAAAAATCGTAGAAATAGAAGAAAAGATAAAGAAAAAGGTATGGAACAAAAAGAGGGAGATAGAGGAATACATAGATGAGACTATTAAGGGGGGAGGTAAGTTTTTTCATATATTCTTGTAACTATTCAGTATATCGTATTTTATATGTTTGGCTGTTTTAAAATTCATCCATTCTATAATAAATCCCAAATCCCAAGTTCAAATGTCAAAAAAATGTCCAATTTCCAATGTCCAATATC